>JAJZIM010000032.1 GCA_021810565.1 Bacillota bacterium | reverse complement strand
TACCCAACCTCCCCGACCGACCGGATTTTCGTCTGCAGGCCAAGCCGAGAATCGACTTCGTCACGCCGCAGCCTTCTCCTGCTATCGCAAGTCACTCCAGAAGAGCCGCACCCAATTTAATTTTGAGCAAAGCTCGTGAAGTGCATGATCGATCTGGTCACATCCCAACACTGCGGCCATGTTGCGCACGGGGAGGCGGCCGGCAAGCCGGGGCGGCGTCGGAAGGGGCGGCGGGGGGTCCGCCGCGGCGGCCGGCTGATCACCGTTTGATCACCGCTTGATCACATACGGGCGAAAACACCTTTGAAAAGCTCGATAAAGTCCTGCACAGGTTGGAAAAAGCCGCGGAGCCGAAACCCCGCCCGGCGCAGTGTTTTCAAGGCTCCGTGGCTTTTGCCCGTTTCCAGGCACCAATTTTTCATTAATTGATTCTTTCGCCGGCGCCGCTCTCGGCCCTAGTCGGCCTCCCGTTCCCTTTTGCGCCTCTTGAAAAATCCCCAAACAGGTCCCATGGAATCCATGGAGGCGATGAAGATGGAACCCATCCACCGGCGCACAGCGAGCCACCGCCGGCGGTGGCGGGAAGCAGGCCTACGCCCCATCCAGATTTGGGTGCCGGATACCCGCCGACCGGGATCCGCAAGGACTTGCCGACGGCAATCCGCGCAATTGCTGATGGATCCCGCAGGGCCATCAACGTACGGCCCAAAGCTAACGATGGTTTGTCAAAGCGGTTTCCAACATGGTGGGCCAGACCCTGACCGTGCCGCGCGACGAGATTCGACGCGTCATCTGCGCCTTGGATAACCGGACCGGGCTCGGAGTCCCTCGAGCCTTAGTCCTGTGGATTGGCTTGGCCTAGCGCTTTGCTCAAAATTACGCTTGCCCCCCGGCCCTAGGCGATCATGATCCCGTTCAAAGCCAAACTCAGTGCCACGAAGCCGACCAGGGCCAGGGTAGCGTAGCTGGCAGGGGAAGGAAAGGGATTCCTCCGAGTGAAGCGGAAGAAGGTGTTGCTGTTGGCCATATGGAATAGGGTCCCGGCCAACAGCAGGGACAGGATCTTGTCCGCAGGTACGAAGAGCACCGTCGGGACCACGTACACCGCATATTCCAGGGCGAAAGCAGCCCCGGGATGCAGCCAAAGGCCCCAACCCACCCGACGGTCCCGGCCGAAGCCCCATAGCGGCAAGTCCCGCCGATGCACCACCACGTCCAAGAGCCAGTGGGATATGGAAGCGAGGACGAACACCGCGCCGTTAAGAAAAGAATGGGTGGCCAACGCGATCAGGCCGGCTGGAACCAGGGCGATCAGATTGGTCAACCCCAGGGAGTGGGAGAAGGGATAGGCCTGGAAATCGATGCGGCTCTGGAGCGGATCCGCAGGGTCCATCTTGACCCGCTCCCGCTGCGCCAGCACCAGCGGCGCCCAGAGCAGATCCGGGAAGCTCACCCCGGCGTAGATGATCAGGGGCGGCACCTGGGGCAAGGCCGCCGCCGCCGCGTTGGCGATGCCGAAATGCCCGATGAACACCTACTCCGCCCGCTCCCGGGCGAAGGCCGCCATGGCCGCCACTGACCGGCGGTGCAGCCGCTCCTTGCGCTCGGCCCGACCGGCCACCGCCTCGGCCAGGGGCGGCAAGAGGCCGAAGTTGGCGTTCATGGGCTGGAAGTGGGACGGATCCGCCCCCGCCACGTAGCGGCAAAGGGCCCCCAGCATGGTCTCGGGCGGCGGCACCACCGGATCCTTCCCGCCCAGGCGACGCGCGGCGTTGATGCCCGCCAACAGCCCCGTGGCCGCCGATTCCAGATATCCCTCCACCCCCGTCATCTGCCCGGCGAAGAACAGCCCCGGCCGGACGGTCAGCTCCAAGGTGGGCTCAAGGATGCGGGGGGAGTTCAGGTAGGTGTTGCGATGCATCACCCCGTAGCGGACGAACTCCGCCTGTTCCAAGCCCGGGATCATCCGGAAGACGCGGGCCTGCTCCCCCCACTTCAAATTGGTCTGGAACCCCACCAAGTTGTACAGGTCCCCCGCGGCCTTCTCGCGGCGCAGCTGCACCACGGCGTAGGGCCGCCGCCCGGTGCGCGGGTCGGTGAGGCCCACGGGCTTCATCGGGCCGAAGCGCAGGGTGTCCATCCCCCGGTGGGCCAACTCCTCCACCGGCAGGCAGCCCTCGAAGAAATGACCCCGCTCGAAATCCTTGAGGGGCTGCACCTCGGCCGTCAGCAGGGCCTCCACCAGCCCTCGGTATTCCTCCGGGCCCAGAGGACAATTCAGGTAGTCCCCGCCCGCCTGATAGCGCGAGCCGGCGAAAATCCGGGACAGGTCCAGGGACTCCCGGGTTACGATGGGGGCCGCGGCATCGAAGAAGAAAAGCGGCTCCCCCGTCAGCTCCTCCAGGGCCGTCGCCAGGGCGGGTGAGGTCAGGGGCCCGGTGGCCACCACCGCCACGCCCGGCGGCAGGGCCGCCACCTCCCGGCGGATCAGCTCGACCTGGGGATGGTCCGCCACCCGCACGGTGACCGCCCGGGCGAAGGCCTCCCGGTCCACCGCCAAGGCGTGCCCGGCGGGCACGGCGTGCTCCCGGGCGCACGCCATGATCAGCGAGTCCAGCTCGGAAAGTTCCGCCTGCAGGGTGCCCGCCCCACTCTCGGGCCGCATGGAGCCCAGGGAGTTGGAGCACACGAGCTCCGCCAGCTCCCCGGTGCGGTGCGCCGGGGTCATGGTCGCCGGGCGCATCTCCCACAACCTCACCCGGACGCCGCGCCGCGCCGCCTGCCAGGCCGCCTCGGCGCCCGCCAGCCCGCCGCCCACCACCACGATCCCCGCACCTTGGTCCATGGGCCCCACCTCCCCTCCGGAGCCGCTGCGGTGGCAATCTCAGCGCAATCCCGCGCCGCCTTCAACCCCGAGGCGGAAACCAGCGCCGCAGGCTCAAAAGGAGCTTTCCAAAGGCAGGATCGGCGCAGTTGCGAAAGCTCACTCGACTCGCCAAGTGCTGATGGATCTGCGCCGACCAAGGTTTTTGCACCTGGCGGATCGCCTCCCGCACCGCCCGCTTGGGGTCTTGGGGTTTGGGCAACTTCGGTGTCCAAAGTCCCTGTCGCATGAGCCATGATCTGAGCTCGGCCGATCGGTCATGCCAGCCCAGGGCCGAGGCCACTTCAGAGGATCCACTCCAAAGCCAGGCCGCCAGCTCCGGGTCAATGCAGATCGCCGCCGCCCGGTCGTCCCAGCCGCTCTCCCGCAGCCGTTGTTCCACCTGCTCCTCGAGGGTCTCGCGGGCCAGCCCCTGCCGACCGCAACCGTCCCGGTCAAAGATCACCAACGCATGGGCACAGCGACCCGCGAAGGGCCGCAAAAACTCGTGCCCAGTTCGCAGACAGCCGGGGTCGTGTTCCGGATGCGGCCACACTTGGAATTCCACCGGTCGCATGCCTACAGCTTGATGCCGCTTCAGGATCTCCTGCAGGGCAAGATCCATGTCTTTGTCTGCGACCAGCACAACAAGCTCTACCTTCTGGTTCATCCCAGGACGCCCGCCGCATAAAGGGTGCCAAGGTTCGTCTCACCGCGCCATTCTTTGAGGGCCGGATGGCGCGAGCCGTCCACGATGTCCGTCGCCCCCTGGGGCGTGCGAGCGAAGCAAAGCACCTGCTCCGGCCGCGCCAAGCCGAGGCTCACCGGCGAATGGGTCGCCAACAGCACCTGTGCATCGTATACCGAGGACAATGACTGGAACACCGTCTCTACCGCCCGCGGGTGAATGCCGTTCTCCGGCTCCTCTATGAGGTAGCTACCCTCCAGATCCGGCAGGTAAGCCAGCAGCGTGAGGGCCAGTAGGCGCAAAGTGCCGTCGGAAATCATCCAGGAGGGAACGGTCAATCCGTCCTTGTACCGAACGACCAGGTAGCGGTGCCGATCCTCATCCCGCAGCCTCGTCTCCACGTCCTCAAGGTCAGGCAGGGCGGTGCGCAGGTGGGCCACCCACTCCGCCAGACGCTCGGGTGCCTTGCGCCGCAGATCCTCCACCACCCAGGGCAGATTCGAGCCGTCGGTTCGAAAGACCCTCGGACGGCCCGGAGGGCTCGGCCGGCGCATCATGGCACTGTTCAGCACCAGGTTCTGCATCCCCTCCTGCAGCATGCCCTTCAGCCACATGACCACCGGAAATTTCGACTCGTCCTCGGGCAGGTTGCCTAACGCCGATTTGCGCGAACCCAGCTTAAAAGTAGGCGTCCAGCCTCTGCCACGTTCGTCGTAGAAGCAATCGTTGCCGCCCGGAACTTTCTTTATGACCACCTTCCACCGTGCGGTTTTGGAACGGCGCTGGGTGAGAATGGTGTCCACCCCGACCGGCTCCTCCGGAAAACGGAGCCGCTCCTGCACCGGTCGCCTCTGCTCCGGCGGCATCAAGAGCACCTGCTCGGCCAGGATGGAGTTCTCCTGCGTGGTCGCGTCGATACCCACGGCCACCTCGTAGCGGCAACGCGCGTACGCGTCCTTCAGCAGGCTCCGCTGCCGCGGGGGAATGACCAGTTCTACGGCCAATTCAAAGCGCTCCCCCTCCCGGCGCCAGAACAGGTCGCGGATATCCTCACTGCGCTCCCTCACTGCGGCATCCAAGCCCTCCGCCACCAGTTGGCCAAGGAAACGTACCGCATCGAAAAAAGTGGTCTTCCCACTGGCATTGGGACCCACCAGTACCTGAAAGGGATCCAGATCCTGCTTCACGTAGCGCAGGCAGCGGAAGTTGTGGGCCTCCACCCGGCCGATCATGGTGCCTCCCCTTCCCTCAGGTAGCGGACCGCCCCCTCCTCGTACAGGTCCCGGCCCGCCAGATCGTTGACCACCAGAACCGGAAACGCGGCCACCTCCATGCGCCGCAGGGCCTCGGTACCCAACTCGGGAAAGGCCACCACCTCCACGGCTCGGATGCGCTGGGACAAAAGCGCCCCCAGACCACCCACGGCCGCCAGGTACACCGCCCCGTGGCGCAGCATGGCCTGCCGGGCCTCCCGGCCGCGCCGTCCCTTGCCGATGGTGGCCAAAAGGCCCCGCTCCAGGAGGGGCTCCAGGTACGGATCCATGCGGTAGCTGGTGGTGGGTCCCGCGGCGCCGATGATCCGCCCCGGCGGCGCGGGGGAGGGCCCCACGTAGTAGACGGTCTGGCCCGCCGGGTCGAAAGGCAGCGGCTCCCCCCGACGGATCAGCTCCACCAGTCGCCGATGGGCGGCGTCGCGCGCCGCGTACAGGGTGCCGGTGAGGTAAAGCTCATCCCCCGCCGCCAGCTCCTTCAGCACCTCCCGGGTGAAGGGCAGCTGCACCTGCCTCACAGGACCGCCTCCGCGTGGCGCGTGGCGTGGCAGGAGATGTTCACCGCCACCGGCAGGCTGGCGATATGCGTGGGGCCGGCCTCCGCATGCACCGCCAGGGCCGTGACGGTGCCGCCGAAGCCGGCCGGCCCGATGCCCAGATCCCGCACCCGCGCGGCGATCCGCCGCTCCAGGGCGGCCAGGCGCGGGTCGGGACTCGGATCCCCCACCGGGCGCAAAAGCGCCCGCTTGGCCAACAGCGCGACTCCCTCGAAGTTGGATCCGATGCCCACCCCCACCACCAAGGGCGGGCAGGGATTGGGCCCCGCGGCGCGCACCGTCTCCACCACGAAGTCCACGATGCCCTCCTCGCCGTCGGCGGGGCGCAGCATGGCCAGCCGGCTCATGTTCTCGCTGCCCGCCCCCTTGGGGGTCACCGCCAGGCGCAGCCGGTCTCCCGCCACCAGGGTCAGGTGCAAGAGGGCGGGAGTGTTGTCGCCGGTGTTGACCCGGTCCAGGGGATGGCGCACCACCGAGGCGCGCAGGTAGCCCGCCGCCGTGCCCCGGCGGATGCCCTCGTCCACCGCTCCGGCCAGATCGTCCACATGGGCGTCCTCCCCCAGAAAGGCGAATACCACGGGAAAGCCGGTGTCCTGGCACATGGGCAGCCCCTCCGTCCGGGCCAGGCGGGCGTTCTCCAGGATCTGCTCCAGCACGCGCCGCCCGGTGGGAGATGCCTCCTCGCCCCGGGCCGCCTCCAGGGCCGCCACCATGTCCGCACCCAGCTCCTGGTTGGCGCGGCGAAACAGGTCGGCCACGGCCTGCACCACCGCCGCGCGGGGAATATCCCGGCTCATCCCAGTTGGGCCAGCACCCGGCGCACAGCCGCCGCCGAGGCGGCGAAATCCTGGCGCTCCTCCTCGTTCAGCTCGATCTCCAGGACCCGGCGCACCCCGCCCTCCCCCAGGACGGCCGGCACCCCGACATAGATGTCGCGCTCACCGTACTCCCCCGCCACCCGGGCCACCGTGGGCAGGATGCGGCGCTGGTCCCGCAGCACCGCCTCGACCATCTCGGCGATGCTGGCCCCGGGGGCATAGTAGGCGGAACCGCTCTTCAGCAAGGAAACGATCTCGCCGCCGCCGCTCCTGGTGCGCTCCACCAGCCGTTGGATGGTGTCGGGGGGCAGGAGCTGCTGCACCGGGATGCCCCCGGCATAGGAGTAGCGGACCAGGGGCACCATCTGGTCCCCGTGTCCGCCCAGCACGAAGGCGGACACGTCCCGCACCGACACCCCGAGCTCCCGGGCCAGGAAGGTGCGGAACCGGGTGGAGTCCAGCACGCCGGCCATGCCGAAGACCCGCGCGGCGGGGAAGCCGCTGGTGCGCCAGGCCAGATAAGTCATCACGTCCACCGGGTTGGTCACCACCAGGAGGCAGGCCTCGGGCGCCTGCTCGGCCACCCCTCGGGCCACGTCCTCCACGATGCGCCGGTTGACGGCCAAAAGGTCGTCCCGGCTCATGCCTGGTTTGCGCACCGCCCCCGCCGTGAGCACCACCATCCCGGCCCCTCGAATCTGGGCCAGGTCCTGGGTGCCGCTGATGCGCTCGTCCCAGGGCGCCAGCGGCGAGGCCTCCTCCAGGTCCAGGGCCTTGCCCTGGGGTATGCCCTCCGCCACGTCCACCAGGACGATGTCTCCCAGGTGGCGCTGGGCCATCCAGTGGGCCGCGGTGGCCCCCACGTGCCCCGCGCCGATGACGGCGATCTTGTCTCTAGCCATGCCGCACCATCCCCCGCCTCAAAATTATAGGTGATCCACCACGGCCGCGGCGAAGGCGGAGGTGGACACCACCTGCGCCCCCTCCCGGCCTCGGGCCAGGTCGTAGGTGACGGTTCCCGCCGCCACCGCTCCCGCCACCCCGCGCTCCACCGCCGCCGCCGCCTCCCGCCAGCCCAGGTGGCGCAGCAGCATGGCTCCCGAAAGGATCAGGGAGCTCGGGTTGACCTTGTCCTGCCCCGCGTACTTGGGCGCGGTGCCGTGGGTGGCCTCGAAGACGGCCAGCTCGTCGGAGATGTTCCCGCCCGGCGCCATGCCTAGCCCCCCCACCTGCGCCGCCAAGGCGTCGGAGAGATAGTCGCCGTTGAGGTTGGGCGTGGCGAGCACCTCGTACTCCTCGGGGCGCAACAGCACCTGCTGGAACATGTTGTCGGCGATGCGATCCTTCAGCACCACCTGGCCAGGTAGCGCCTGCCCCTCCGCCGCCACGCGCCCCTCGAACTCGGGCACCAACTCGTAGCCCCACTCCCGGAAGGCCCCCTCGGTGTATTTCATGATGTTGCCCTTGTGCACCATGGTCACGCTCTTGCGGCCCTCCTCCAGGCAATAGCGGATGGCGCGGCGGATGAGGCGTTGGGAGGCGAAGCGGCTCATGGGTTTCACGCCGATGCCCGCCTCCTCCGGCAGGGTCACCCCCAGCTCGTCGCGCAGGAAGGCGATCAGCCGGCGCGCCTCGGGGCTGCCCGCCGGCCACTCCACCCCGGCGTACAGATCCTCGGTGTTCTCCCGGAAGATCACCATGTCCACCGCCTCGGGTCGGCGCACCGGGGACGGCACCCCCGGGATCCAGCGCACCGGGCGCACGCAGGCATACAGATCCATGGCCTTGCGGATGGCCACGTTCAGGCTGCGGATGCCGCCCCCCACGGGGGTGGCCAGCGGCCCCTTGATGGCCACCCGGCACCGGGCAAGCTCCCGCAGGGTCGCCTCGGGAAGCCACTCCCCCGTCTCCCGATGGGCCTTCTCCCCGGCCAGCACCTCCCGCCAAACGATGCGCCGCCGTGAGCCGAAGGCGCGCTCCACCGCCGCGTCCAGCACCCGCCGGGTGGCCCGCCAGATCTCCGGCCCCACCCCGTCCCCCTCGATGAAGGGGATCACCGGGTGCTCGGGCACCACCAACCGCCCGTCTTCATACCCGATAAGTTCTTCCAAAGACCTAGACCTCCAGTTTTAGCCCGCCGTGCTTCTTGATGTGCTCCAACAGTCCCCCATCCTCCAGGATGGCCAGCATCACCGGGGGCAGGGGCGTCACCCGCTGGCGCTCGCCCCGGGTAACGTTGACCAGTTCCCCCGCCTCCAGATCCAGCTCCAACTCGTCTCCCGCCTGGATGGATCCCGTGTCGCAGATCACCGCCGGCAACCCCACGTTGATGGCGTTGCGGAAGAAGATCCGGGCGAAGGACTCGGCCAGCACGGCGCTCACCCCCGCCAGCTTGATGATGGTGGGGGCGTGCTCGCGGCTGGAACCCAACCCGAAGTTGCGTCCGGCCACCACGAAGTCCCCCGGGCGCACCTGGGACGCGAACTGCGGATCGGCATCCTCCAGCACGTGTTTGGCCAGCTCCGGCAGGTTGGAGCGCAGGTGGAAATAGCGGCCGGGGGCGATGGCGTCGGTGGAGACGTCATCCCCGAACTTGAAGGCCCGGCCCTTGCGGATCATTCCAGCACCTCCCGGGGATCGGTGATGCGCCCGCGCAGGGCGGTGGCGGCCGCCGTGGCCGGCGAGCCCAGATAGATGAAGGCCTCCGGGTTGCCCAAGCGTCCCTTGAAGTTGCGGTTGGAGGTGTTGAAGGAGGCCTCGCCGTCCCCCAGGATCCCCTCGTGCACCCCCACGCAGGGACCGCAGCCGGGAGCCAGCACCATGCCGCCAGCCTCCACGAATATCCGCAGGAATCCCCGGTCCAAGGCCTCCAGGTAGACCCGGCGCGAGGCGGGCACCACGATCAGCCGCGTCCCGGAGTGCACCCGTCGCCCCCGCAGGATCTCGGCGGCCACCTCCAGGTCCGAGATCCGACCGTTGGTGCACGAGCCGATGAACACCTGCTGGATGGGGGTGCCGGCCACGTCCTGCACCAGGGAGATGTTGTCCACGGTGTGAGGGCAGGCCACCACCGGCTCCAGCTCCCCCAGATCCACCCGCAGCACCCGCTCATAGGTGGCGTCGGTATCCGCGGCCAGGGGCTGCCAGGCGTCCCCGCGTCCCTGCTCGGTAAGGTAGCGGCGGGTCTCCTGGTCGGAGGGAAACAGCCCCACCTTGGCCCCGGCCTCCACGGCCATGTTGGCCATGGTCAGCCGCTCATCCATGGCCAGGCGGCTCACGGCGGGTCCGCCGAACTCCAGCGCCTTGTAGGTGGCGCCATCCGCCCCGATCTGGCCGATGAGGGCCAGGATCACGTCCTTGGCGTACACTCCCCGGGAGAACTCGCCGGATAGTTCCACCCGGAAGCTCTCCGGGACTCGAAACCAGTTCATGCCCAGAGCGATGCCCACGGCCACGTCGGTGGAACCCATGCCGGTGGCGAAGGCCCCCAGGGCACCGGCGGTGCAGGTGTGGGAGTCGGCCCCGATGATGACCTCCCCCGGGGCGGCGTGGTCCTCGGCCATCAGCTGGTGGCACACCCCCTCCCCCACCTCGGACAGGCGGCAGCCCACCCGAGCGGCGAACTCGCGCAGCAGCATATGGTCGTTGGACAGCTCCCGCCGCGGGCTGGGCGCGGCATGATCCAGGTAGAGCACCGTGCCGGCGGGATTCGCCGCCTGGACCATCCCGGCCTCCTCCAGCCGGCGCACCGCCAACGGTCCGGTGCCGTCCTGGGTCAGGCAGCGGTCCACCCGGGCCAGGGTGATCTCCCCCGCCGCCACGGCGTGCCCGGCGGCCCGGCTCAGAAGCTGCTCGGCCAAGGTCTGACCCATCAGCGATGCCCCTCCTGGATGAACCGGTCCGGTAGGTGCCGCTCGGCCTGCTCCAGCATCTCCTCGGAGGAGATGGTGGTGGTGCGCCCCGCGGCGTACTGTTCCGCCACCCAGCGGTGGATGGCCAGCACGCCGGGATGGTTCTTGGACACCCAGCGCTCCTCGGGCAGGTGCAGGTAGGAGTTGACCCAATAGGCCACCCCCGCGGTGCCCGACTTGTCCGTGAGGTTCACGCTCAAGGGGCGCTTCAGGATCTTCTTGGTGTCGAAGATGTTGTAGATCTCCTCGTTCTTGATCAGTCCGTCGGCGTGGATGCCCGCGGCGGTGACGTTGAAGTGGGAGCCAACGAAGGGGGTCATGGGCGGAATGCGGTAGCCGCACTCCCGCTCCAGATACTCGGCGATATCGGTCACCACCGTGGGGTCCACGCCGTTCCACTGGCCCAAAAGGCCGTAATACTCGAAGATCAGTCCCTCGGTGGGGGTGTTGCCCGTGCGCTCCCCAAAGCCCAAGAGCGCCCCGTTCACCGCCGCGCAGCCGTAGAGCCAGGCGTACGAGCCGTTGATCAGCACCTTGTAGAAATCGTTGTGGCCGTGCCACTCCAGATCCTCCCGGGGCACCCCCACCTCGTGCACCATGGTGTGCACCAGCCGCGGCACGCTGCGGGGCAGGCTGGCGCCGGGGTAGGGGACACCGTAGCCCATGGTGTCGCATAGCCGGATCTTCACCTGGGCCCGCCCGCCCTCCGCCAGGCGCAGGGCGCGCTGCACGAAGGGCACCACGAACCCGTAGATGTCCGCCCGGGTGACGTCCTCGATGTGCAGCCGGGGCCGGATGCCGGCCTCCAGCACCGCCTCCACCACCTCCAGGTAGCGATCCATGGCCTGGCGGCGGTTCCAGCCCAGCTTCAAAAAGATGTGGTAGTCCGAGGCCGAGGTGAGGATCCCCGTCTCCCGCAGGTTCATGTCCCGGGCCAGTCGGAAGTCCTCCCTCACCGCCCGGATCCAGCCGGTGATCTCGGGGTAGCGATGGCCCAACTCCTGGCAGCGGCGCACCGCCTCCCGGTCCTTCTCGCTGTACAGGAAGAACTCGCTCTGCCGGATCACCCCCTGAGGTCCGCCCAGGCGATGCAGCAGGTCATACAGGGTGACGATCTGCTCCACGGTGTAGGGGGGACGGGCCTGCTGGCCGTCCCGGAAGGTGGTGTCGGTGATCACGATGTCCTCGGGCAGGTCCATGGGCACTTCGTAGCCGTCGAACAGGATCTTGGGCGGCTCTTCGTAGGGAAACTGCTCCCGCAGCAGGTTGGGCTGTCCCACCTCCACCAACGGGCACTCCCGGATCCCCTGCCGGATCAGAAAATCTTTCGGCATGTGTGCGCGCCGCGCGTGCGGCATCGACCCCCTTTCTCCCGGCCCAAAAAAAGCGACCAGGTTTACCCTGCCGCTCGTGCACCTTCCCCTTGCCCTATTGTATACCACGATCACAAATCCCGTCAAACCTTTTGCGCCCGGGCCGCCGCTCCGGGAGCCTCGGCCAGCGGGAGCCCTTCGCCGGGACATCTTAATGAAGGCGTTGCCGGCCTCCCCCCCCCCTCATCCACGTCCGTCCCCCAGCGCCTCGACGATCCACCCCAACACCCGCCGCGGCGTGGCGGCGTGGGCCGCGGCCGCCTCCGACAGCCGCCTTCCCCCGGGCAGGCGCACCAAACGGCGGATGCCCCTCTGCCCCGCCACGGCATCCTTGCCTCGAGCCAGCCCCAGACACTGCACCGCCTCCCAGGCCCCCGCCACAGGGGCCTGGGGTTCCCCGCCCGCCGGGAAGGGGAAATCCAAGGCCAAGGGCGCGGCTCCCTCCTCAAGGCCCAGTTGGGCCAGCCACACGCCTCCCCGCAGCAGGATCCGGAGGCCTTCGTCCGCCGGCAGCCGCACCCTCAGCAGGCCCCCCAGGTGCGGCGTGCCGCGCGGGCTCAAAAGTCCCGCCCGCCAGTGGCGTCGCGCCGCGGCCAGGTCACCGCGTCGCAAGGCGGCCAGCCCCATCAAGGCTCCCACCTGGGGCCCGGGAGGCTCAGTCGAGTGCTGCCAACGCTTGGCCAGCCTCACCTGCGCCGGCGCGTCGGCAGCGATCCGCAGCACCTGGGCCAAAACCTCCGCCGCCAGCGCGGCCCGGCGGTCCCAGCGGTCCGCCTTCTGGCTGCCCAGGTAACGCTCCGTCAGGTCGGCGGCCAGGCGGCGCACCCCCTCGGCATCCCGCTCCGCCAGCGCACAGGCCAGCATGCTGCCGGCCTGCCACGGCTCGGCCCCCGACTCCAGCACCCGCCGCCAAGACGCCACGGCTTTCTCCGGGCGGCCCAGCAGCATCCAGGTGTAGCCGAGGACCGTGAGCGGCTGGTACCACTCGGGCACCAGCTTCCGGCAACCCACCAGGAGTAGCCTGGCCTGCTCCAGTTTGCCGGATGCCAAAGCATCATCTGCCTTGGCATACATCTGGAAGGCGATGTCCACGTTGATCGGAAAGGCGTCTTTTTTCGACGGTCCAGCCATGCTCGTCCCCCCTCCCTTTGCCGGGACCGGCGCCACGGCACTTTTTGAGCCATGGCGGTCATGCTATAATGGATGCAAAACAGAGGAAAGCAGGTTATCGAATGCAACCCTCTTCCTACTCCGAAGCCTGGGCGCGGCGGTGGGCGGCACGCCAAGCCGCCTACGAGGAGGAACGCCGGGCCGTGTACTCGCGGCTGGAAGCCAAGCTTGCGACCGCCGCCGAGCTTTTGCGCAGCCAAGGAGTGCGGCAGGCCTGGCTGTACGGCTCTTTCCTCGACGGAACCTGGCGTCCGGATTCCGACGTCGATCTGGCGGTGGAACCCGGCCCGGACTCCCCCCGTAACCTTTTCCGTCTCGAGGCAGCCTTGGAGGATCTCTTGTCGCAAACCGTGCACCTGACGGTCCTCCGCGTGCTGCCCCCGGCTATCCAAGAAGTCATCCGCCAGGAGGGACGCCGTCTGGTTGGCCCATAGAAAACCGCCGGTCCCGGTTGGAGGCTCGGGGGGTGGCCCGCCAAGTCTAGCCATTTTTTTCCTATATACAAATTATCTCCGATCGACTATGATAAGGAGAGGGGATATTGAGACCTGCTAAGTTCGAAATCCTTCCCTCTTGCCGCAAAGAAGTAACAGGACTGAAAAGCAGCAATGGCGACCAGTTTCTTCTGGGTATAATGAAAAATTTTGGCATCGAATGGGCCGTGGCGTCTAGCCCAAACGAAATCAGAAGCGGCTATGATCTCACCCAAATCTATCGCAATGCAGGAGTAACTCTGCGAACTATTCGGATGGGGCGGAACTTTCGAGCTTTTTGGGTGGAATGCGATGATAGCGAAGTCGGGTGTTGGGTTCATGTCTGCCGGAAATCAGCCACCCAACACCGAGCGAATCACCTAAATACAGCAAGGCAACGGGCAATGGAATGGTGCCGACGTGCATCCAGACATGATTACGGAGGGGAGGATGGTTGTTTTGACCACTAAGAGCCTTTCCTTGGACGATGTTATCCGGCGCGAGATCGCAGAAGATGAAGGTGCGGCGGCGGGCTATCTCTTGGCTACCCTTACGAATGACGTGATTGCTGCTTTGCGGGAGGCTCGGATGCGGGCAGGCCTGACCCAGGCAGACATGGCCCGGCGCACGCATACGACGCAGTCGGCCGTGGCCGCCTTGGAGGGTGACATCGACGGCTCTCCTTCTTTCCGTCGTATGGCCAGGTACTTCCTGGCCGCCGGATTTGTGCCCGGTTTGGTTCTTGAAAGGGTGGAATCTTTAAGCAATGTGGCCCTTGCTTCTCTTGACGCCGTCAGACCCTTCGTCAAATTCGAGGCAACCGGCTCAATACAGCAAGGGCAGGCGGGGCCGTCAATGCTAAATTGCCAAGCGGAAAAAGTGGATCCGATAAATCTCGCAGCATCATATTTTCACTCCCCCTGGAAGATGTCTAACCAACTATCCCAGGCCTCTACGCAGCCGCAAGGCTCCTGGTTATTTGGGAAAATACCTCATTTAGAACAACCCGAATCCCCTGGGTTGAGCCTGCATGGCCAAACATTGTCTCCGCCGACATGCCGAAAGGCTAACGAAGATACCAGCGTTTTGCCCCCTATGTACCCCCTTGATACAAGGGAGGCTTCTTAATGGCCGAGGTGAATGCCATTATTGCCGCCTGGCGCGGCTACGAATACCCCCCGGATAGGATCCGTCTACAAACGCTCATGCTCCCCGCGGTCATGGCTGCCATCCGAGACACATTTCAATTCCGAGGTTCAGGCCTTGGCCTCCCTCCGGCTACCTTCGGACCTCCGCCGCAAGAAGTCGGTCTGGTTTTCCAACTCGGTGTTCTGTCGGAAGACAGCGGTCCGGATATTTCTATCCGAGATCTCTACTTTGAACCGCGGCGTGTGGCGATATGTGTCGGAGGTCCGTCTTCGGCCATCGACCGTGTATGGTCCAAATTGCGCCAGGTGTTGGCGCAATTGCCGGGGGTGGGGAAGGCCTCGGTGCTTCCCGAACCACAAGCCGAACGGGATTTCTCCGAACTCAACATCCGCCTTCGTATCCCGATCCAGTCCTTGGTGGCGCCACAACTCGTTGAAGCCTCGAGGGAGGCCGTCGGGGAAGCCGCCGCACGACAAGATGTTTTCGTGCCGGCAATCCATGCCGTTTTCGTGAAAGAGGCTGCCTCCTACCTCGGGGACTTTCCGGGAGGACAAATAGGACCACAAAATGTCTGGACGTTGTCGCTTCGGGCGGGCACCATGGTCAGCCCGGGACAGGAGTTCTATAGCGCCGCCCCCCTTGCGTCGGATGCCCATGTCGCCTTCCTAAATAAACTGGAATCCGCCATTGCTTCTTCTTAGGCGACTCGAAGATTTCTCCTCCCTTTCCGGCTGATAATTTTCTTTTCCGGTGTTTCACTCCAAGCCTCCGGGGCCCATGGCTGCCAGGGGATGGGTTGACCACCTGCGACCTGCTGCTCGGAAACGATCCTGCCGCCCTCCTAGCCTTCCTCAAAGACGAGGCCCTGCGCCGAGCAACGCAGGGCCTACCCTAAGGGCGGGGGCAGCATCACGCCGCCCCGCCGCTCACCCCGTGGTCGTGCCCGTCGCCGCCTTGGACGGCAGGATCCGCACCGCCTTGGCCTGGATGGTGTGGGTGGTCTTGTCGCGCTTGCCCAGCACCCGCACCCGCTGCCCGTTCATCAGGGTACTAAAGGTCACTTTGCTCTTCCCCTGCCGGTAGACGGTGCTGGAGCTGACCTGCACCGTCCAGGCCACGCCCTTGGCGGTGGTCAGCTGGAACCCGGTGCTGGCCAGGGAACTCACCGTCCCCGCCACCCCGCTGGGTTTCTTCGCCTGGTGATGATGGTGGACCGCCGGCGTGTTGGACACCGCGGAACTCGCCGGGGCGGCGCCGCAGCCCGCCAGCAGCAGGGCTCCGGCCAACAGCGGCAACACCACCGGAACGAAACGCCGCATCTTCATCTCCCCTTTCGCCTGCCTTCCCCCAATTATAGCAGGCAACGCGGGGAAGTATGTGAACAAATTGTTAATCCTAGCCTGTCTTCCCGGTCACGGGGTGCAGCTTGCCCAGGTGCAGCACCCCGCTGTAGGCGGGGATCACCACCTGGGACTCGCTCTGCACCGTAATCTTGATCCCCCAGACCGCCTCCGCGTCGATGATGCCGCCCCGCATCTCCAAAGCCGCCGCCAGCACCGAGGGGTTGCCCACCGCCAGGATGGTGAAGGGCGGCGCCGCCGGCATGTTGTTGATGGAGAACACATTGCCGGAGCGGCGCACCTCGGTGGTGGCCAGCACCCGCTGGCCGTTGATGGACATGGCCTCCGCTCCGGCCGCCCGCAGCTCGTTGAGCACCTGCAGCACGTCGCTATCGTGGATCTGGTAGGCCAACTGGACGCCGGAGCCCGCCCCCGCCGGCGGCGGCCCCTCGGTCATGACCACCTGCACCCCGGGCCCCTGCACCGACACCAGTCCCGCCGCCATGCGCGCCCGCTCCAACTCCTGGGCCAGGGTGGCACCCACCTCCTGGTGGGCAATCTCGTCCCGCAACTTGGCCACCTCGGACCCCAAGGCGGTGTTTTCCTTCTGGGCATCGGACAAGAGCACGCTGGTGGCCGCCAACTGCCGCGCGTCCGTGGGCGGCGCCAGGCGCTCCAGACGCAACTGGGTGGCCAGCATCAGCCCCAGCACCGCGAAGGCCACCACCACCACCACTTTGCCGATCACGCCCTTGCCCAAAGGATCCCCCGCCTCCCCTCAGCCCATATTCTCCCACGGCGGCCCACCGGGGTCAAGGTTCCCGGGAGGTCTCCTGCAAGAGCCGTACCGCTTCCTCCAGGCGGCGCAGATTCCCCCGCATCTTCTGCGTGAAGGCGAAGATCAGGATCCAGGCCACCGTGGTGCCTGCGAACAGGTAATACATCCCCACATGCTCGCTCAAAACGCGTCTCCTCCCTTCAGATGTCTTCGCGCCGTCTGGCCCTTAGCTCGGAAAGCCGCCGCTCCACCCTGGCCAAGGCGGTTCGATGCCAAAGCCAGTAGCAGTACAGGAAGGTGAAGGCGACGAAGCCCGTCACCATGGTCAGCACCATGGACGGCGGCATCAGGAAGCCCTGGCCGGTGATCACCACCGGATGGATGGAACTCCACCAGCGGGCCGCCAGGAAGACCACCGGCACGTCCAGGAAGGCCACGATGCCCAGAACCGCCGAATATACCGCGCGGGTGTCGGGGCTGGTTACCGACTCCCGGATCAAGAGATAAGCCACGAAGAGGAACCACAGGATCAGCGTGGTGGTCAGCTTCGGGTCCCAGGTCCACCACACCCCCCAGGCCGCCTTGGCCCAGATGGTTCCGGTGAGCAGGGTGACGGCGGTGAAGACCACGCCGATCTCCGCGGAGGCGGCGGCCCACAGGTCCCATTTCAGGTCGCGGCTGCGCAGATAGGCGATGCTGGCCACGAAGACCACGGTGAAGGCCACCGCCGCGTTCCAGGCCGCCCCCACGTGGATGTAGAACAGATGCTGGCTCAAGGGATGCACTTGCTCGCCCGGGGCCAGATTCGGCGCGTAGAGGAAGTTCAGGGCCATGGCCGCCTCCACCAGCAGGAAGGTGGTCCAGGCCAGCCACTCTCGCCGCATCACAACACCTCCATCAGGTAGTCGAACAAGAGGTAGGGCACCACCAGGAAGATCAGGTCATAGGCGACCAGCAGCTTGAGCCAGTGACCGGCGTGCGCCCCCGCCACCCCCAGGGCTCCCGCCGTAGCCTCCACCGCGCCCACGGCCAC
The DNA here is from genome assembly GCA_021810565.1 of Bacillota bacterium. GTDB lineage: Bacteria > Bacillota > Sulfobacillia > JAJZIM01 > JAJZIM01 > JAJZIM01. Next base: position 16,473 of record JAJZIM010000032.1, on the reverse strand, counting down.
CGGCATCTCCAGCGGGAACAGGGCCAGGGGCAGGAGGAACTCGCCCCGCTTGGTGCCGGCCATCATGGCCGCCAGCAGGGTGCCCACCGAGGCGAAGCCCAGGGTGCCCAAGGCCAACGCCGCCACCAAGGTGCCCCAGTGGCCCGGCGGCGAGAAATCGAAGAGGGCGAAGAACAGGGGCACCGCCACCAGCTCCGTGGCCACCAAGAACAGCAGGTTGCTGGCCAGTTTGCCCAAAAACACCGCTCCCCGATCCAGGGGGGCCAGGGCCAGACCCTTCATGCAGTCGGAGCGGGCCTCACCGGCGAAGGAGCGGGAGAGCCCCAGCATGCCGGCGAAGAAGATGGCCGTCCACACCAGACCGGGGAAGAAGTAGACCAGATCGCGCCGCGCCGGGAAGGTGAGCCCGAAGAGGAAGGCGATGAGCAGGATAAACACCAAGAGCGACCCGGCCATCTCCTGGGTCCTAAGCTCCGCCTGCCAGTCCTTGCGCAGGATGGTCCACACGTCCCTAAGCATCCGTCGGCCTCCCCACCAGTTCCTGGTAGCGTCGCGCCAACTCCCCGGGAGCCAGTTCCCCCCGCCGGGCGCTGAGGGGCAGCCGACCCCGCACCAGGACAGCCAGGCGGTCCCCCAGGTTCTCGGCCTGGACCAGGTCGTGGGTCACCAGGAGCGCCGCCCCGCCGCGGGCACGATGCTCCGCCAGGATCCGATCCAAGAGCCGCGCCCCCGCCGGATCCAATCCGGCGTAGGGCTCGTCCAACAGCAGCACCTCCGGCCGGTGCAGCAGCGCGCGGGCCAAGGACAGCCGCTGCTCCATGCCCCGGGAAAAGGTGCGCACCGGCTCGTGGGCGAAGGGATACAGCCCCACCAACTGCAGCAGCTCCCGGATCCGCCCCTCGCCCTCCCGGATCCGGTACAGCCGAGCATAGAAGTCCAGGTTCTCCCGGGCGGTGAGGGCGCCGTAGAGGAAGGAACGGTGGGCGACTAGGCCGACGCGCTCGCGCAACGCGCGGGTGTCGCCTCGCGCCGCCGTCCCCGCGATGCATACCCGGCCCCCCGAGGGCCGCGTCAGCAGGGCCAGGACGGACAGCAGGGTGCTCTTCCCCGCCCCGTTGGGGCCGCACAGGGTCAGGATCTCCCCCCGCTCCACGCGCAGGTCAACCCCGCGCAGCACCTGGCGCTCCCCCAGGCGGCGCGTCAGCCCCTGTGCCTCGATCAAAGCCCGCCCTCGGCCCCGAGCCGCCGCAGCAGGATCCTCAGTCGCCGCTCCTGGGCCGCGGTTCCCTCGCCGGTGCGCAGCCGCTCCAAGAGTTCGGCGGCCTCCCGCCGCACCCGGCGCTGGGGATCCGGCAAACCGCGGCGATAGAGCAGCCAGACCCCGCCCAGCCCTCCCAGGGCCAGGACGAAGGACAAGAACAGCAGCACCCGTCCCGCAGCCGCGGCCGCCGGCGGGGGCGGCGGTGCCGCGAGCTGCCCAGGAAGCTGCAGATTGAGGCGGAATACGGTGCCCGCCGCCATCGGATTGGTGTAGTAGGTCTGGAAAGTGATCCCGCTGATCTGCCGCGTGGGCGGCTTGCCCTGGAAGAAAAGTTGGTTCAGGACGATGGGCAGGCTCACCCCCGGTCCGGTGAACAGGAACATGACCTGGGTCGGATCGTAGATCCGCTGGTTCCAACCCAACTGGTAGCTGTTCGCCGGCAGCTCGAAGGTGATGAAGGCCTTCCTGGCACTCCCCGGCAGCAGCACCCAATCCGGGCCGCGGCGTATTTTCCCGGTGACCTGCTGCACCCCCAGGGCCCGGTAGCCCGTAGGCAGGGATACCCGCCAGCCCGCGGGATTGGTGCCCGGGAAGTTCAAGGTGACCACCCCTCGCAGGGTGTGCCCCTTGGCCAACAGGAAAACGGCCTCCTGGCTCACCATGACCGTAGGCGCGGCGGCCACCGCGGCAGGGGCGAGGAGCGCCCAACCCAAGGCGATGAGCACGACCCACCGAGCCCCTCTCACCGGCCCCCCTCCCCTCCGCGGCGCACCAACTCGTCCCACCGAGCGGCATATTCCTCCTGGTTCAACCGTCCCTGCCGGCGAGCCTCGTCCAGTTCAGCCAGGGCCCGCGTCACCATCGTCAACTCGGACGCGGGCGGCTCAACCTGTCGGGAGAGCCAAGGGGCTAAGACCAGCCCCAGGGCCGCCAGGGTGAACAGCGCTCCCAAGGCGACGCTCATGGCCGATCCCGCCTGGCCGGGGCCGACAGGGCGAAGACTCCCCCCGCCGCCAGGAGGTACAGCCCGATCCAGATCCAGGACACCAAAGGCTCCACCAGGACGCGCACCGTGGCCACCGAGCCTGAGTTCTTGGGGTCCCAGCCCAGGATCACGTACACGTCCCGCAGCCAGCCGCCGCGGATGGCCACCCGGGCGTAGTCCGGCGTGGTTTGCCCCGGCAGGAAGAACTCCCGGGGGGTCATCGTCCCCAAGGGCCGGGCGCCGTCGCTCACCGCCAAGGGCGCGTACACCTCCAGGTGGTGGCCGTGCACCCGGCTGTCCAGGTGATGATAGGTCAACCGATAGCCGGCGATGGTCAGCGAGTGTCCCGGCGCCAGGTTCTGGGTCGTCTCCTGGGTGTACAACGTTGAGGCGGCCACCCCCACCATGAGCACCGCCACGGCCACATGCACCAGGTAGCCGCCCCAGCGGCGCCGGTCAGCCCCGACCAGGCCCACCAGCGCCCTCCCCACTCCCTCCCCCCGGCCGCGCATCCTGCCCCGCACCCCCCACACCAGCGCCTGCGCCACCCCCGTGATCAGAAAGGCCGCCGCCGTCCCGCCGGCGACCATGCCCGCCCGGTGGATTCCCGTGAGCATCAGGACGAGGAACATCACTCCCCCGGCCGCCACCGGCAGCCGGAAGCGCTCCCACAGCGCGCGCCCCGGGGTGTCCCGCCACTTGAGCAGGGGACCCGCCCCCATGATCAGCACCACCGCCACCAAAAGCGGCACCACCGCCGCGCTGAAGAAGGCCGGGTTAACCGTCACCTGCTGCTTGCTGCCGATATCGGATAGGATCGGGGACAGCGTGCCGATCAGGGTCAAGACGGTGGCGCCCAACAGGACCAGCGCCGCCAGGGCCACCGCCGCCTCCCGGGAGGCCGCACCCTCCAAGGGGTGTTCCCCCCGCAGCAGGTCCCGCCGCGCCCACAGCAGGGCGCCCACGCCGAGCACCACCAGGACCAAGAACCAGATGAAGTACGGGCCCACCTTGGTGCCGGAGAAGGCATGCACCGAGGCGATTAGCCCCGAGCGGGTCAGAAAGGTGCCGAAAATGGTCAGGAAGAAGGTGATGAACAAGAGGGCGAAGGTCCAGGTCTTTAGGGAGCGGCGCCGCTCGGCCACCACGGCGGTGTGCAAAAAGGCGGTGGCCGTGAGCCAGGGCATGAAAGAGGCGTTCTCCACCGGATCCCACTCCCAATAGCCGCCCCAGCCCAACTCCACATAGGCCCACATGCCGCCCAGCACGATGCCCACGCTCAAAAACAGCCAGGCCACCACCGTCCAGCGACGGGTGAGCCGCAGCCAATCGGAGTCCCGGCGACGGTGCCACAGGGCGGCCACCCCGTAGGCGAAGGGCACGGCCATGCCCACGTAGCCCAGGTACAGGGTGGGCGGATGCACCAGCATCATGGGGTTCTCCAGCAGAGGATTCAGCCCCAACCCGTCGGGCTGGGCCTGGGCCAGCTGGGCGAAGGGGGGGGCGGCCGCCACCAGGAGCACCTGGAAGAAGACGGCGATGCCCGCCAGCACCCCCAGGGATTGGGGCAAGAGCTCCCGCCGCCGGGCGGACCAAACCAAATAGGCGGCGTAGAGGGAGAGGATCCAGACCCAGAACAAGAGCGAACCGGCGTCGCCTCCCCATAGCGCCGCCAATTTGTAGGGCAAGGCCAGGCTGCGGTCGGTGTGGTTCACCACGTAGGCCACCCGGAAGTCCGAGGTGACCAACAGGTACAAGAGCACCAGCACCGCCCCGCTGTTCACCAACGCCAGGGCCCAGACCGCCCCCCGGGCGCTGGCCGCCCAGCGCCCGCGACCGAACCAGTTGCTCAGTGCCCCATATAGCGACATCGCCAGGGCCAGATACAAAAGGTACTGCCCCAGTTGGGCCATGAACTACCTCCGTTATCCCTGTTGAGCCTTGTAGTGAGTGGCACATTGGGTAAGCACGCGCCGGGCTTGGAACACCCCGCCCACCAGCTTGCCCTCCACCACGGCGTTGACGTCCTGGTTGTTGTTGCTGGGATCCACGCCGTGGTACACCACCGGCAGCTCTTTGCCGCCGCCAGCCAACTCGAAGCGCAGGTACTGCTGGCGGGGACGCCAGATCACGGTGTTGGCCAAGATCTTGCCCTGGACCCGCACGTCCTTCCCGCGGTAGACCGCCTGCTGCGAAAGCAGCTTGGCCACCGGCACGTAATACTCGGAGAAATTCTGGAAGGAGTTCCAACCCAGGTAGGCCACGGCGGCGGCGATCAGAAGCCCTCCCATCACGAGCTTGCGTCGCTGGCCCACCGTTACCACCTCCCGTGATTTTTGCTCCAATCTAGCACTTTCGCCGCCCGGTGTCCACCACCCAAAGGAATTACTCGCAGTATGTGCGCCACCGGTGACAAAACCATGGCAACCTCAGGGCTTCTCGCGGCCCAGTCCCTGGCGCAGGGCGAAGGCCGCCGCCTGCACCCGATTCTGCAGGTGCAGCTTCTCCAGGATATTCTGCAGGTGTTTCTTCACCGTGTTCTCCGAGATGAACAAAGCGGTGGCGATCTCCCGGTTGGTGGACCCGCGGGCCACCAGATTCAGCACCTCCGTCTCCCGGTCGGTGAGCTCATCGCCCCCGGTCACCTCCGCCGGCTTGGTGGCCAGCCGCGCGAATTCCCCCAGGATCTTGCCGGCCATCAGCGGCGAGATGGGCGCCTCGCCGCGGAACACACCCCGCAAAAAGTCAAGGAAGGTCTCCAGCTTCAGGTTCTTCAGCAGATACCCCTGGGCGCCGCTCTTGATGGCCTCCAGCAGGTTCTCCTCCTCGTCGGAGACGGTGAGGATGACCACCTTGATGGCCGGCATCTCCCGCTTGATCAGGCGGGTGGCCTCCAGGCCTCCCAGACCGGGCATGTTGAGGTCCATCAGGATCAGATCCGGCATCAGTTCCCGGGCCAGCTCCACGGCCTGACGGCCGTCCTCCGCCTCCCCCACCACCTGGAAGTCCGCCTGGGAATCCAACACGCCCTTGATGCCCTGCCGGAAAAGGGCGTGATCGTCACACAGCAACACTCTGACCGGTTCCACCTGGTAGGTTCACCACCCCTTCGTCATGATAAGGCAACCACACCGTCAGCCTGGTTCCCGCCCCGGGCCGGCTGGCGATCTCCAGATGCCCTCCCAGAAGCTCCGCCCGCTCGCTCATCACCGACAGCCCGTAGTGGTGGTTGGCGTCGTCGATGGGTCGCTCCGGCTCAAAACCTTGCCCGTTGTCGCTCACCACGCAGGAAACGGTCTGTTCCAGGCGTCTGACCTGCACCTCCACCCGGGTGGCTCCGGCGTGCTTGCGCACGTTGGCCAGGGCCTCCTGCACGATGCGCAAAAGCTGAATCTCGGCGGCTTGGGACAGCTTAAGCTCCAGTTCCGCCGGCTCCAACTGCAGCTCCGTTGCGATGCCGCAGGATCCCTGATACTCGCGCAGGTAGTCGGCCAGGGTGTTTAGAAAGCCGGGGGAGCTGATCCTCGTCTTGAGCGCGAAGATGCCCTGACGCACATCGGCGTAGCTGTCCTCCACCACCTTCTGCATCTGCGCCATCTCCCGCTGCGCCTGGCGGATCTTCCCCTCGTCCAGCTGCGCCTCCACCGTCTGCAGCTTCAGGTTCAGGTAGCTTAAGGACTGGGCCAGTCCGTCGTGCAGTTCCCGGGCCAGGCGCTCGCGCTCCTCCAGCACGGCCATCTCCTGCACCTGCTGGTACAGTTCGGCGTTGTTCATGGCCACGCCGGCCTGGGTGGCCACCCCCGTCAGCAGGCGGATCTCCTCCCCCCCGAAGCTGTGGGGTTGGCGGTAGCCGACCAAGAGGAAGCCGAAGACCCGCTCCCGGGCCCGGATGGGCACCGCCAGAGCCGACTCCACCGCCTCCCCGGGCAGCGCCTCCCCGGCGTCCCCGGTCAGGGGCGTGCCGCGGGTCAGCACCTGCGCGGTGAGCCCCTCGTCGGCCGACCAACAATGGCGCAGGGTGGTCTCCTCCCGTTGCCCCTGCAGCGCCTCCCAGCGCATGCGCCGCCAACGCTCGTCCAGCGCGGCGCAACCCACCACGTCGCCGCCCGACAGCTCCCGCAATTTGGTCACCACCGCCGGTATGCCCTCCGCCAGGTTGTCCAGGGCGGACAGTTCCTGTCCCGTGAGGTACAACGCCTCCACCTCCCGGCGCCGACGGCCCACCTCCTCCTCCAGGCGCTTCTTCTCGGTGATATCGCGCATGATCACCGCCACCTGCACCTCACCGTGGCGGGTGGGCAGCGGCGAGTAGCTGGCGGTCACCGCCAACTCCCGGCCCCGCCGGCTGGCCAGCTTCATCTCCACATAGGGCACGGCGCGCCGCGTGCGGGCCACCTCCATTCCCCGGCAGGGTCCCTCGCAGCCGCAAAGCTCGGTGCAGCGGCGTTTCCCGTTGGCCTCCTCGGCGCTCCAGCCCAGGAGTCGTTGGGCGGCGGGATTCAATGCCCGCACCACCCCGTCGCCCCCCAGCACCACGATGGCGTCGGAACTGGAGGAGAACAGGGCCTGCACCCGCTCCTCGTTGCGGTGCAGCTCGGCGTCGATCCGATCCACGGTGCGGAACACGAAGCGCGAGAAGAGATAGGCCCCGCCCAGGAGGAAGACCAAGCCGAAGGCGTCGGCATAGGCCACGCCCCAAAGCGGCTCCACCAACATGAACTGCAGAAACTCCACCAGGGCAATGCCCACCACCGGGAAGATCACCGTGTACCACTTCAACCGATTGTAGCCCAAGCGTCCCACCTTCTAACAGCCAACCTTTGTCTATGATGACGACGATATATTAAACTCGGGACCGGCGCAAGTCTAATGCAGAAACTGCATCAGGGTATCGATTAGTTCCTCCACCGCCGCGTCGCCGTCGCCCTCCCGGATGGCCGAGGCCACGCAGCCCCGGGTGTGGGAGCGCAGGATGGACAGACCCACCTGGTTCAGCGCCGCCCGCACCGCGGCGATCTGCACCAACACGTCCACGCAGTACCGATCCTCCTCGATCATCCGGGCGATGCCCCGCACCTGCCCCTCCACCTTGCGCAATCGGGCGGCCATCTCCGCCTTGTCCCCCGAGAAATGCCGCTGCAAGGGCTCCCCCCCTCACGCCCGATTCTACCACAACGCCGGCCCGCCGCCAATATCAAAGGGGGCCGGGTGATTTTCCCGGCCCCCTGGGCGCTCACGCTCGGGGAGGCAGTTTCTCGAAGCTCAAGACCACCTTCACGTGGTCCGTGGGCCGCACTCGTTGGCGGAACTCCTCCGCCAACGCGGCGCAGGGCAGTTCGTAGGCCGCGTCGCCCCGGTAGGTGTAGACTCGGATGAGCTTGCGTTCCAGCTCCGGCTCGGTGCGCAGCTTCGAGTAGTCGTTGCCGTCGATGGTGCAGAATGCGCAGTGGTAGCAAGGGTCGCCCTTCTCGAAGTAGACGTCGTGCTTGCACTTGCCGGTGATGGTCTCCACCCTCGTGCTCCCCTCGTGAGGCTAGTTGTTCTTGGCCCCTTCCTTGATCCAGTTGATTATATCCTGGATCCAGGCCTTGTGCAACGGTCCAGCCCCCAGGGGCATCCGCGGGGCCACCTTGCCCTCCACGTGGAGCACGATGAGGCTCTTGCTCGGATGGCCCGGGATGACCACCGGTCCCTTGACCGGCGTGGTGCCCCCCTTCATCACTCCGGCGTAGGTGGTGAAGTCCTGTCCCGCCATGTCACCGCCCGTGGGTCCGTGGCACATGACGCAGTTGCCGGTCAGGATCGGCTCGATGGTGCCGGAGAAGGTGGGATGGGCCTGGGCCTCCAGAGTGCTGGGCAGGGGTGTCGGCACGGTCAGGAAGCCCAGGTAGGTCAGGGCGGCCAAGGCCGCCACCGCCACCGCGCCCGCCGCGATGATGGGCTTGCGCCGGGAGGCCTCCCGATGCGGGCCCCGGTCGATGAGGGGCAGAGCCAAGAGCGCCAGCACGCCGATGGCCGGGATCACGATGACGCCCACCGGATCCAGGTAGTAGGGCACCCACTTCAGGAACTGGTACACCCAGAAGAAGTACCACAGGGGGATCGGCACGTACATGGCCTTGTTCAGGGGATCCGCCGGCGCCACCAGGGGCGCCAGGTAATTGGTGGCGATGACCAGCAGCACCGCCGCCGTGGCCAGCACCACGATGTTCATCTGAAAGGCCGTGTAGGGAAAGAAGGGCACCGTCTTCTGCTTGGGTGCGCCCTCCCCCTCCTCGATGAAGGACATCCCCTGCTTGAGCACCATGATGAAGTGCACGGCGAAGAGCAACACCAGCGCCGCCGGCAGCACCAGCATGTGCAGGGAGTAGAACCGGGTCAGGGTCAGGCTGTTGGTGAACTCGCCGCCCTGGAACATGGTCATCAGGAAGTGGCCCAGGAACGGCGCGTACTTGAACATGGCCGTACCCACGGCGGTGGCCCAGAAGGACTGCTGGTCCCAGGGCAAGAGGTAGCCGGTGAAGGCCAGGGCCAGGGTCATGAGCAAAAGCCCCACGCCGGCCCACCAGGTGAGCTCCCGGGGCTTCTTGTACGCTCCCTCGTAGAAGACCCGCAGCATGTGGGTCACCACCACGATCACCATCAGGTTGGCGCCCCAGAAGTGCAGGTCGCGCACCACCCAGCCCAGAGGCACCTTGTACATGATGAACAGGATGCTCTCGTAGGCCATGGACAGGGACGGATGCGGCGCGTAGGACGCCGCCGAGGGCACGTAGAACATGGCCAGAAAGATGCCGGTCACGGCCTGGTTGATGAACAAGAACAGCGCCGCCACGCCCAGAAAATCCAAAGGACTCACCAGGCGCGGCACCGGGTGGACCATGTACTCCTGGATCCCCTTGGCCCAGCCCGTGCGCTCGTCGAACCATTTGACGATGCCGTTCAAGCTATTCCCTTCCCCCTTTCCCGCCCCGCTCAGGCGTTCTGGTCACCCATGTGGGTGCCCACGTAGCCATAGATGCCCGCCACGTACAGCTTGCCCGCCTCAACCTTCCAGCTGTGCAGGTACAGGCCGTGGGGCGCCGGCCCCGCGATGTGGCAGCCGTCCAGAGTGTACTGGCTGCCGTGGCACGGGCAGGCGAACCCCGTTCCCGTGGAGGCGAAGGGACAGTGCAGGTGGGGACAATGCATGTCGTACACGGAGAACTGGTTCGAGTTGGTGTGGTCGTAGCGCTCCGCCGTCGCGGCCTTGCCGCTGAGCGCCGGCTGAGTACAAGCGGCCAGCCGCTTGCCGGAGAACTGGTGGTCGTAGCTGTCGCTCCACTTGAGCACCCAAACGCCGTCCCGATGGCCCTGATAGAGCAGGGGCACCAGCTTGGCGTCGGAGATGGTGAAATCCTTGACGAGGCCCACCTCCTGCCAGGGGGTGCGCATCATCGGCGCCGGGGGGAACATGTACTTGAGGCCCATGCCCAGATACCCCAGTCCCAGCACCCCGCCGATGACCCCCATCCCCGCGGTCAGGAACTTGCGCCGCGTCACTTCCCCGGGGGGAAGCTTCTCGTTCTCATCACTCATAGGCTGATCCCTCCCGTCGATGGCGCGAGGCCATCCCGTTGCGGTTCCTCAGGGGAATCCATGTTACGAAAAGCACAATTCGCGGCCCGGCGGACCCCCCAGCACACCACCCCCCGGCCTGTTTATAGTCCTAAGGTTCCATGCACGTCCACCATTTTAATCCCGCCTTCCTCGCTTGTCAAACGCTGTTTTTAATTCTCGAGCCCGCGCCCGGCCCGGTCAGCGGACCAGCAGCCATGCCGCCAGGCGCCCCACCGCCAGGGCCGCGGTTAGGGTGCCCAGCCAGATGAGCAGGGCCTCCCGCCAGCCCCGCTCCTTGAAGATGAGCAGCAGGGAAGGCAGGCAGGGCAGAAACAGGGTGACCGTCAGGGCCGCCACCACCGTCTGGCCCGGGTCGAGGTGCAGGCCCAAGAGTCCGGCCGCCCCCAGATCCCGGCGGATCATGGCCAGCAGGAAGGCCCGGGCGGCCCGGGCGGGCAGGCCCAGAAAGCCCTGGGTCATCGGCTGCAAGAAGGCCTCCAGCCGGGTCAACATCCCCCCTTGCGCCAACAGGGCCAGGCCCAGGTTGCCGTAGCAGAAGTAGGGGGTCGCCTCCCGCAGGAACCCGCCGGAACGGGCCGCCGCCTTACGCCATATGTTCCCGGGACGCGGCCAGCGCAGCGGGGGCAGGTCCAACAAGAGCGGCGCGGTGCGCCCCGGCACCGTCTCCCGCAGCAGGAAGCCCGCGGCCAAAAACACCCCCAGGAGGCTCAGGGCATATAGCGCCAAAAAACGCGGACCCAGCGGCGCCAAGAGCCCCAGGATCACCGCGGTCTGGGCCGAGCAGGGAACGGCCAGCGCCAAGAGCGCCGTGGCGATGGTGCGCTCCCGCCGCGTACTCAAAAGCCGCGTGGACAAGGTGGCCATGGTCACGCAGCCCAGGCCCAGGACGAAGGGGATCACCGCCTTGCCGTTGAGGCCCACGGCCTCCATCGCCCGGTCCAGCAGCGTCGCCAGGCGCGGCAGATAGCCGGAGTCCTCCAAAAAGCCCAGGGCCAGATAGAAGGAGAACACCAGCGGCAAAAGCAGCCCCAGCAGGTAGCCGGCCGTGGCGGTTAAAAGCCCGTGGGGTCCCACCAGCACCGCCTCCGGCAGGCCCCCCGCCCCCACTCGCTCCAGCATCAGGCGGCGCAGGACCGGCGCCACCCAGTCCCCCCAGAGCACGCCCTCGGTGAACCCCACCACCCGCTGCCCCACGAACCAGCCCAAGAAGAGATACAAGACGGCGAGCACCGCCGCCAGGGCCGGAAAGCCCACCGCCGGGCGCAGCAGCCACCGCCCCATCCGGTCGGAACACGCGCCCCTCCCGCCCCGCCCCATGACGATCTGGCGGGCCAGAGCGGCCGCCCGCTGGGCGCGCCGACGGTAGATGCGCTCCCGCCCGCTCCCCGGCGCCACCCCCGCCGCGCCGGCCAACTCGCCGTCTCCCTCCAGGATCAGGACCGCCCGCCGCAAGGATATGCGCCGCTCCTGGGCCAGCCGGGTCGCGTCGTCGAGGTAGGCGCCCGTCCTGGCCGGTCTGGCCGCGTCCAGGGCCCGGCGCAGGTGCGGCACCCCCCAGCCCCGGACCGCCACCACCTCCACCACCGGCACGCCCAAATCCGCCGCCAGGGCCGCCCCGTCCACCGTGAGCCCACGCCGGCGCGCCTCGTCCATCTGGTTCAGGGCCACCACCAGCGGCACGCCCAGGTCGGCCAGTTGCAGAACGCAGAACAGATCCCGCTCCAGGGAGGGGGCGGCCGCCACGGCGATCACCGCGTCGGCGCGCAGCAGGATGTCCCGGGCCACCCGCTCCTCGTCGTTGTATCCGGACAGGCCGAAGACGCCCGGGGTGTCCACCAGGACGCCGCCGTCCCAGGGCGCCGCGGCCAGCTCCAGGGTGGTGCCCGGGTAGTTGGACACCTGGGCGTAGGCGCCGGTGAGGGCATTGAAGAGGGCGGACTTGCCCACGTTGGGATTGCCCGCCAGGGCGATGAGCCTGCCGCTCAAAGGCCCCGGGCGGGAACGACCTCAACCTGCCGGCAAAGCTCCCGGTCCATGGCCAACTCCCAAAAACCCCGGGACACCACCAGCGGGCCGCCCCCGGGAAGCCGCTCCAGGCAGCGCAGGCGGCAGCCCTCCCCGATGCCCAGACGCAGCAAGAGGTCCCGCACCGCGGCATCCACCGCCTTGACCTCCACCAGCTGGTCCCGCCGCACGTCGCAAAGCCGCACCGTTTCCCCACCCTCCCGGTCTTCTATATACCGGAGGGAGGCGGCGGATGCCTATTGCGGCGGGTAGCCGGCGGGGGGGTGGCGCAGGGAGGGCGGCTGCAGGGTGCCGCCCGACATGATCAGGCGCAGGGCCTCCTCCACGCTCAGGGACAGGGGCAGCAGGTCCTGCTCGCGGTAGAAAAAAAGGAAGCCGGCCGTGGGGGGCGAGAAGGGGATGAACACCCCCACCCGAGCGTCCAGGGCCGGCGTGGCCGGGGCGACCACGAAGCCCAGCACCTTGGAGCCCTCCCCGCCGTAGGGCACCAGCACCACCTGCCGGAGCGTCCCCCGGTCCCGTCCCAGGAAGGTGTTCACCAACTGCCGGGACGCTTCATAGACCCCCCGCAGGACCGGCAGACGCAAGAGGGCCGTCTCCGCTTGGCGCAGCACGGCCCGGCCCAGAAAATTGTTCATCAGAGCGCCCAGCAGGACGATCAACACCAAGGTGGCGATCAGACCCAGGCCGGGCAGGTAGAAGCCCAGCCAGTGGTAGATCAAACCGCCCAACAGGTCGTCGGTGAAGAGGAAGATGTGGTAGGCGATGTAGACGGTGATGAACACGGGCAAAAGCCAGACCAGCCCGCTCAGGAAATAGGTGCGCAACAGCCGCACGCCGCCCACCCGCCCTCCCAAAAAAAGCAGATGGCGGGGGCATGTGGGAATCGAACCCACCGCGGACGCTGCAAGCGCCCGCCATTGGATTTGAAGTCCAAGGGCCACACCAGCCTGCCAGCTGCCCCCGCATGACCGGCCTGATTATAGCCCACTTGCCCCGGGCGTGTCAAAGGCGACCCCCCCGCCAGCCGCCGCCGTCATATGACCTCCCTTCGCCAGGACGCCCACCGGCGTGCCCCGGGCGGGACCGGGACCGCCGGGGAGCGGACCGGTCCAGGCCCGCACTCCTTTCCCGCCGCCTGCGCCGTTGAAAAGCTCCCCTCCCCGCCGCCGGGAAGGGGAGCTGATCCTTGCCTGCTACCTCAGCCGATCACCATCAGGGATGCCTGCAGCCCGTTGCCGTAGCTCCAGCCGAAGACCGTCGCCGCCGTGCCGGCGCTCAGGGCGGAAAGCTCGGTCTGGCTGCCGCCCGCCTCCACGTAGGCCCCGGCGGCCGGCGTGACCGGCAGCGCCGTCCCGTTGGTCTGAACCAGCAGGAAACCGCTCGCCGAGGGGTTCTCCACCGTGCCCTGGTAGGACGCCGCGGCCTGGACCAGGCTCACGCCGCTGGCCTGCCCGTTGGACACCCCTTGCAGCTCGACCTCGTCTCCCGGGCTCAGCGCGGCCGCCTGGGCGGCGCCGGTGGCGGTGGACAGGGTCACCTGGGTCACCCCCGTGCTGGGACTGTAGATCTGGAGTACCCCGCCCGTCCCCGCCTGCAGCACCACGCCCTGCTCCGTGGCCGTGGGAGCGCTCGCCGCAGCCGTGGCGCTGAGGTACGCCACGTTGCCGCCGGCGTCCAGATACAGGTTGACCTGATCCCCGGGGGCCAGCGCCGCCAGGCTGGAGGCCTGGCTGTTCAGGAAGACGGACGCGGCGGTGTCCACATAGTAGGTGGTCGCCGACCCGCTGCCCGCCTGCACCGTGACCGTGCCCTGGTAGCCCGCCCCGCCGGGAGTGGTCCCTGGGGTGGCTGAGACCACCGTCAGGGTCCCCTGCAGCACCTGCCCGGTGCCGGTCTGGTCACCGCGCAACAGCTCGGCCTTGCTCAGGATCACCGCGGCCTGGGCCCGAGTCAGCCGGGACAGGGGCCGGAAGGTGCCGTTGCGAAAGCCGTGCAGGATGCCGTCCTGGCTGAGCACGGCCACCCCCTGGCGATCCCGCGCGGGGATCTGGGAGGCATCCGCGTACGCCGACAGCACCTGATCGACTTGGGTCGAGGATAGCCGCGGCATTTGCAGTGAGTGGAACACCAGGCGCGCGAAATCCGCCCGGTCGATGTAGCCACCCCAACTGCGGGCCTGCGCCAGCCAGCCGCGCCGGAAGGCGTACTCCACGTCCCGGCGGAACCACTGCCGCCCCAGCCCCGAACGGACCCCGCCGGGCACCGCGCCGCTAAGGGAGGGACCCTGGGACGGATGCGCCCCCACGTAATGGTCGACCATGGCCACCGCCTGGGCCCAGGTCAGGTCGTGGTTGGGCTGGAAATAGCCGTTGCCCATCCCGTGGACCACCCCTTCCAGGTGCAGCAGGATTACATACCTGGCCGCCCAGGAGGCATGTCCCAAGTCCACGAAGCCGCCGCCCGCCCCCCCGTACCCCGCCGCCTGCACGCTTTGGGCCGAAGCCATTCCCCCCAGGGGCACCGCCAGGCTCAAAGCCGCCAGCCAGGCCAAGAACTTGTATCGCACTTCGGATCCTCCTCTCCGCCGCAAGAAAAGGGGGCGGACCGCCATGGTCGCCCCCCCGTGCTCACTGGATGCCCAGGGCGTGGGCCACGTTGATCCAGGTCTTGTCCTGCTTCTTCAGGGCCCGCAACTCCTTGGGCGTCTTGCCCGACAGCTTGGCCAGGAAACCCGCCACGGCCCGGGAGCGCATCCGGCCCGACAGCCGCGCGCGAACCTGGGACCGGACCGTCTTCTGGCTCAGACCCAACTGGCTCTCCACCTGGGACCACTTGACCCCCTTGGTCTTCATGGCCCGGATCTCGGTCTTGGTCTTGCCCGAAGCCTTGGCCAGCACCGCCACCAGCACGCCCCGCTTGCCCCGGGCCCGGCCCAGGGAGCCCAGCTGCTGGTGGAAGGTCTTGGGATCCACCTTGAGGGCGCTGACCACCGCCTTCCAGGTCTTGTCCTGGGCCTTCAAGGCCTCCACCTGCGCCACGCTCTGTCCCGAGTCCTTGGCCAGGATGGCCGCGATCTTGGCCCCCCGCTGGCCGTGGTGCGCGCCGGTGCTCCCCTGGGGGGAGGCCGCGAACACCCCCGCCGCCCCCAGGAGCAGGAACACGCCCCCGGTCACGGCCGCCACCGTCGTCTTACCCCGTACAAACACCTGGGCATTCCTCCTTCGCTTCGCTTGGCCCCGTGCGCGAGCCCGCGCTTAGATCATAGCGCCCAGGTGTGAACAGGCCGTGTGCTATCGGTGAACAAACCGTTAATTCTTGCCTAACGACCCTCCCTCTGTCATGCCAGCTTGCGCCGCAGCCATTCCCCGAACAGCGGATCCACCAGGTGGTACTGTCCCCGGCCCTCTCCCCGGACCAGCACGGACCCCTCCTGCAGCTGCCGCAAGGCCCTGGACACCTGGGAGCCGGGGATCCCCAGCGTATAGGGGCGCCCTCCCAAAGCAAGGGCCGCCAGGACCCGGTCGGCATGGGCGGCGCGCCGCAGGTCTCGCCACAGGGCCTCGTAGGCGCTGTCCAGCTGCTCCAAGGCCCGGTCCACCGCGAAAAGCGCCGTGTCCGCGTCCAGGGTCGCGTCACCGTGCATTCTGGTCTGCAGGTAGGCGTTGTACGCCACGGCCATGGTGCAGTAGGGATGCCCCCCCGTGCGCTCCAGCAGCAGATCCAGCGCCCGGGAGGTCGCGCCGATGCCCTGCTCCGCCAAGCGGCCACCGATGTAGCTGCGCCACGCGTCCTCCGGCACCGCCGGCAGGTCTTCCAGGACGGCAAACCGGTAGAAGGCCTGACCCCGGTCGGCGAACAGCGAGCACAAAAACGTCATCCGGCTGCCGAGAAACAGGTACGCCGTCCGGCGCTGGGGCTGCAGGTTGGCCCGCAGCCGCTGCAGCAGCCGCTGTCCCCCCAAGCGCTCGATCTCCTGGAACTCGTCCAAGAGGACGACCACCCGCCGCCCGTCCCGTCCCGCCAAACGCGCCGGGGTGGCCAGCGCCGCCTCCAGCAGCTCCTCCGGCTGCCGGCGCCGCTGCTCCAGGAGAAAGCCCAGCTCCAGATCGTGGATCTTGGCCTACACCTGCGCCCGGGACAAGAGCTCCCGCAGCCCACCCGCCAGCTGCGCCCAGCGCCGCTACGGACCGGTTCGGTTCTCCAGCACCGATTGAAGCAGCTTGGTCGCCAGCTCCTCTACGCTGCCCACGTAGAACAGGTCCACCGCCGCCGTGTAGGCTCCGGTCGACCGCACTCGCCGCAGCACCTACGCGGCCACGCTGGATTTGCCGGTCCGCCGCGGCCCCGCCAGCACCACACTGTGCCCGTCGGACAGCCGTTGCACCGTCTCGGCGATGAACATGACGCCCGCGCATTCCCCTTCCCAGGCGCAGCCGGGAGGGGGTCAAGCGGGCGGTGACAATCCCGCTTGCGCGAGGCGACCGCGGATGTTTTGATTACCATGGATTGTCGGCCATGGGTCGGAAATGGGGTCATCGCGGGGGGGGTGGCAAGGCGGCATCCGTCGGATCAGAACGGG
>JAJZIM010000031.1:32265-34442 GCA_021810565.1 Bacillota bacterium | reverse complement strand
CTCGGAAGAAGAACTGGCCCGCCTGGCCCTGACCCGGGCGCCGGCCGAGGCGGCGGCCCACCTGGCCGAGTGCCCCCGCTGCCGGACGCGCCTGGAGACGTACCGCCGCATGGCGGCGCAACTGCGGCTGGCCGCCCCGGCGCCGCAGGAGTTGCGCCGACAGGCCCACGACATCCTGCGCCACCGGCGTCTGCTGGCGCAGATCGTCGGCCGGATGGTGACGGAGGAGCCTTTCCGCCAGGCCGTGCGCACGGATCCGACCACGGCCCTGGCCCCCTACGAGCTGTCGTCCGAGCAGCAGGCGGCCCTGCGGGAACTGGCCCAGGATCAGCAGGAGACCTTCCAGGGTCTGTTGGACGAGCGCATCTCCAAACGCCTGGGTTGGCCGTGAGAGGTCACGAACCATTGGGAGGTCACGAACCATGTAGCGCGGGAGGTGATCATGAAGTGCGCCTTCAGGCACCCTGCGGCTCCGGAAGATCAATCGGTCCCAGAAAGCGAGGTTGATCAATGATGAGCGGAACAGGTCATAGACTGCGGCGGCTGGGCACCATCCTCTTCAGCCTCACCTTCCTCCTGGCCGGCATGCTGCCCCTGGCTCCCACCGCCGTGGCGAGTTCCTACACCTACACCGGCAGCTACAACGGTCAAACGGTCAACTTGACCCGAGTTACAAACAAGACCGTGGAGGGCTTCCCTGACGCCACCCAGGCAGGGCAGCTGTCCAACTTCCAGACCACCGACCCCACGGCCACCTGCCTGAACGGGACGAGCCTCAACGTCTGGACCGCGCCCTCCGAGTACCCCGGCGACTACGTGGTGCACAACGGGGACCAGGGCACCCAGTGCACCTACGTCACCCTGACCTTCCCCCAAAAGCAGAGCGTGACCCTCACCGCGACGGCTTCGCCGAATCCGCTGCCTCAGGGCACCGCGACCATGCAGGTCAGCGCCAGCTTCAGCCAGCCGGTAAGCGACGGAACTCTTTCCTTCACCGGCGGCTGGGATAGCAGCGTGAACGTCAGCGTCACCCCGTCCAGCGGCAGCGGCAGCGTCACCCTGCAGACCGCTCAGTGGGCTCCCGGCACCTACACCATCAACGTCAACTGGTCGGGCGACTCCCAGTACAACGCCGCCTCGACCTCCGTCAGCGTGACGGTGAGCGCCCCGACCTGCGCCGCGCCCACGGTGAGCGGCATCAGCCCGACCTCCGGACCGCCGGGCACCACCGTGACCATCACCGGCAGCGGCTTCGGCTCCAGCGCCGGTGAAGTCCAGTTCCTCAACTACCAGGGCACTCCGTCCTGGGTCAAGGCCACCGTCAGCGCTTGGAGCAACACCTCCATAACCGCGACGGTGCCCAACGTGAACGCTGCGACCGGCCCCATCTCCGTGGATGTGACCCCGGCCTGCGGCGTCAGCGCATGGCCCAACGACACGGGCGCCGTCGAGTTCAGCGTCACCGCCCCCAGCTACACCTACACCTGCGCCTTCAACGGCACCTCGGAGACCCTCACCAAGGTCACCAACGTCACCGTGGAGAGCCTCTCCGACGCCACCAACATCGGCACCTGCGACAACTTCCAGACCAACGATCCCTACTACTCGGCCCTGAACGGCGAGAACATCAACACCTGGACCGCTCCCTCCGAGTTCCCGGGCGTCGACGTCGTCCACAACGGCGACATGGGCACCCAGAGCGTCTACGGCACCTGGACCTTCCCGGCGCCGACCACCCAGAAGCAGAACCTGACCCTCACCGCATCGGCCTCGCCCAATCCGGTGACGGCCGGCAGTTCCTGGACTCTGACCGTAACCCTGAGCCAGCCGGTGAATGACGGCACAGTCAACGCCACCGCCACCGGCAACGGCACGACTTGGTCTTGGAATCCCTGCACACCCACCAACGGCGTCTGCACCTTCCCCTCCGGCTCCAGCACCGGCGCCAGCGGCCTGACGGCGGGAACCTACACCGTCAACGTCACCTGGTCGGGAGACAGCCAGTATAACGCGGCCTCCGGCACGACCACCTTGACCGTCAGCGCATCCACGGCCTACACCTACACCTGCACCTTCAACGGCACCTCGGAGACCCTCACCAAGGTCACCAACGTCACCGTGGAGGGCCTCTCCGACGCCACCAACATCGGCACCTGCGACAACTTCCAGACCAACGA
>JAJZIM010000031.1:0-32255 GCA_021810565.1 Bacillota bacterium | reverse complement strand
CGGCCTACACCTACACCTGCACCTTCAACGGCACCTCGGAGACCCTCACCAAGGTCACCAACGTCACCGTGGAGGGCCTCTCCGACGCCACCAACATCGGCACCTGCGACAACTTCCAGACCAACGATCCCTACTACTCGGCCCTGAACGGCGAGAACATCAACACCTGGACCGCTCCCTCCGAGTTCCCGGGCGTCGACGTCGTCCACAACGGCGACATGGGCACCCAGAGCGTCTACGGCACCTGGACCTTCACCCCGCCCGCCGCGGCCTACACCTACACCTGCACCTTCAACGGCACCTCGGAGACCCTCACCAAGGTCACCAACGTCACCGTGGAGGGCCTCTCCGACGCCACCAACATCGGCACCTGCGACAACTTCCAGACCAACGATCCCTACTACTCGGCCCTGAACGGCGAGAACATCAACACCTGGACCGCTCCCTCCGAGTTCCCGGGCGTCGACGTCGTCCACAACGGCGACATGGGCACCCAGAGCGTCTACGGCACCTGGACCTTCACCCCGCCCGCGGCGTGCACCGTGGCGAGCTATAGCGTCACGGCTCCGTCCGGCGTGACGGCCGGCGTGCGGTTCGGCGTGCGCATCCAGGCCCTGGACCAAAGCGGCAATCCTGTGATCTGTGCCACCAACCCGGTATACCTGTCCTCCAGCACCAACGACGTGCTCTTCCTGAACAGCAAGTTCAGCAAGACCGGTCCCACCTCCCAGACCATCAATCTTAGAAACGGCTCCGCCACCGTGGTGGCCGTGGACATGGTGCCTGAATCGATGACCATCGAAGCCCAAGACCAAAGCGGCAGCACCGGCACCTCGGGATCCGTCACCGTGGGCACGCCGGCCAGCAACCTCCAGCTCGGCATCTACTCCAACACCATGACTCCCGGCAGCTTCAGCGGCACGCCCACCCAGAGCATCCACCCGGCCAACATCCAGTTCCTGGACTACAACAACGGCGTGCTGACCTCCTCCAACCTGGGCGGCTACTGGCCCCAGGGGGTGGGAACGCCCTACAGCGCCCAGTGGACGGGCACCATCTACATCCCCTCGCCGCTGCCCATCTGGCCGCCGGGCTTCCCGCTGCCCCAGCACATCTACCGCTTCCGCAACGTCGCCGACGACAACGGCTGGGCTCAGCTCACCGCCGGGACCGGGACCATCACCCTGCTGTCCACCGGCAAGCCGGTGAGTTCGGTGACCATCCCCACCTCCTCCTGGCAGCAGGGCAACAACCACGGCGTCGCGGTGAGGCTGTCCCCGGGCACCTACACCGTCGATGTGCAGCAGACGGAGTATGACGGCCTCGGCGGCGCCGGGGACATCCTGTACTGGTCCCAGGGCCGTCTGGTCGGCCCGCCGCCCTGCACGACCAAGATCTGCCCGCTGTACGTCATCGCATCCATCCTGAAGTGGTCGCCCTACGTCCCCGTGCCGCCGGCGGCCTTCGTGCCCCACCCGCAGCCGCTGTTGCTGCACGGCGTGGTGATGACCATCGGCGATCCCCATGAGTATCTGGACGGCGCGTCGGTGACCACCCCCATCGCGCCCCTGATCATGAACGGCCGCACCATGGTCCCCATCCGCTTCGTGGGCCAGGCCCTGGGCGCCACCGTCCACTGGGACGGGTCCAAACGGCAAATCGTAATCGGCCTCGAGGGCCACACCATCATCATGACCGTGGGCAGCACCTCCTTCACCCTGGACGGAACCGCTGAAACCATGGATGTGGCTCCCACCATCGTACCCCCGGGCTACACCGTGGTGCCCATCCGCTTCATCAGCGAGGCCCTGGGGGGGCAGGTGGGCTGGAACGCCCAAACCCGGCAGGTGATCATCCTGTCGCCCACGGGCTCGTCCCCCACCGCCCCGGTGACCACCAACAAGTCGGGCGCTCCGGAGGGCATCACAGAACCCCCGCCCCCCCCGCCTCCCCCCTGTGGTGGAAACCCGACCAACTGCTAAAGCAGGGCTGATCCGCACCGTCTGCAGCCATGCGATGACTCTCGCCTCCGGCGGTGGGCCGCCGGAAAACGGATAGGGAAGGGGCGGGTTCCACCCGCTCCTTCCGCCACTTCCGCCGCGACCGCTTCTCATATTCCACGCCAAAGGGGGATGCCCAAAATAAGACTCGGCGGACCGCGCACGGCCCTGGCCCTCTGCGCGGCGGCGCTGCCGGCCGGCGGCGGGACCGCTGCGCCCTCGGCCGCCCCCCGCGCAGATCGGCCACCTTTGGACGGTGAGCTACCAAGATGTGGTTTCAAGCTCCGACGGCGGACGGCACTGGACCCGGCAGGATTTCACCCCGGTGCCCGAGCGCACGCGCGGGATATCCTTCGCCTCCCCCGCCCCGCGGCTGCGGGGCGGGGGAGGCGGACTACGTGGTCACCACCGCCGACGGCGGCAAGACCTGGACGGTGCAGCACACCGGGATTGCTCACCACCTGGTGGGCGTCGCCTGCTGAGGCCCCGGCCCCCACGCCCTTTCCCGCCGCGTTTCATCATCTTGGGAAGTTTGACCGCCCGCCACGGGAAGAAAAGTTCCCTCTGTCGCGTCTTGTTCTTGCTTCAAGATGAATCGCGGCTTCGCCCATCGAGAGGAGGTATCAGGCCATGAACCGCGTTCCCCCGGGCAAGGTCCTCGCCGCAGCCCTTCTCCCCTTGCTGGCCGGCCTCGTCCTGGCCGGCTGCACGGTATCAACCAGCAAGTACGCGGCCGACAGCACTTGCACCGGGACACCCCCCACCGAACCGGCAGCCAACTACTCCCTGGTGCCTCCCCCTAACACCTACGGCCACTGGAGCAATTGGTACGGCAGCTTCGGCTCCGGCAAATGGAAGAACGGCGGCAGTGCCATCCGAACCGGCCAATGGGCCGTCTCCGCCCTGGCGCAGGGCCGAGTAGGTGCCCTGAAAAACCTCTTCGAACACCAGCCCACCGCCGCCCAGGCCGCCGCGCTGACCGGTTTCCCGGGCCGGATGCACCCCGGTTCCACCCAGGTAGCCGTCAGTTTCCCCAGTTTCAATCCTGCCAGCAGTTCCACCAGCGGTTGCGTCGCCGTGGTCAACCTGCGGGCCTATTTGAACGGCAACGCAAAACCGTACAACTTCCGGGTGATCGAAGGATACAGCAACCTTTGGGGCTGGCGGTTGGCCGCCATTCGTTGGGGTCCCACCGGCGGCAGCCCCACGGTCGTCGTGGTGGACGTCCATTAAGCCCATGACGATGCCGGCAGCCGCGTCTTGAGGTCCGCCTCCCTTCTGGGGTTGCCGCCTGCAGCAGGTCGCGGGCGACCCGGCCCCCCGGGCCGCCGACGGCTCCTGCCGCCCCGGCATTCTCCACCGCCCACAGGCTTCCCCGGTTTTTCGATGAGGGAAACGGCACACCGCTCCCGGCAGGGCTCCGGGAAAGCCCACCGGACGACCCGGTCCCGCAGGGACTTCGCGACCACGGTGGCTGCGGGCGGCGCGGTGCAAGTCGCTGCTGATTGCGGCGGCGCTTCCGCTGCTCCTGGCCCAAGGGCGGCGCTGCCCGCCGCGGCGTCCAGTTGCCAGTCCCCTATGAATGTCACGCTGGCGGGATCCTCCCACAAAACGGCATCCGGCACTCCGGCGACCCGGCACCTGACGACCACGGTCGCCAATGCCTGCTCTCCACCGGTGGCGGGTGAGACGGTCACCTTCCAGGGACAAAGGGTTCCCCTCAGCGCCCCGGGGGGCGCCACCGACGCGGCCGGCCAGGTGACGGCCGTCGCCACGGCCCCGTCCGAGGTGGCTGCCTCTCCTGCTGCGAATCCCCCTCGGTGAACGCGAACGTCACCTACTCCGGCGGCACCACGGGTACGGGCAGCACCTTGTCCCTGGCCCAGAACGCGTTCCCGGGGCCTTCGGCGACCACCGGCCCGTCCGGTTCCGGTGGTTCTCCGATCGTCACCTCCCCGTACCCGCCTTCCACACCTTATGCTCCCCCGTCCGTCCCCGGCGCCCTTCTTGCCGGTTCGGGCCTAGCCGGGCTGGTGCTGATGTTGCTGCTGTCGGTGTTGAGCATCGTCGCCTGGGTGCGCATCCTGGCCAAAGCCGGGTACTCCGGTTGGTGGGTCCTGATCGGGTTCGTGCCCCTCGTCAACCTCGTCAGGCTCTTCCTTTTCGCCCTCGCGGGCTGGCCGGTGGCCGGCGTCTGCGGCAGGCGGGTGGCTCCGGCGGTTGAGCCGGTGCGGGTCGGCCCTGCCCAGCTCGGCGCCGTCAACCCTGGGGCCGCGGAACCCGGAAATGACGGCGGAACGCTTCCCGGCGCCACCCACGAAAGAGCCACTTGGCCCACCCCTCGAGGAGTGGAAGCCTGGCATTCGATCAAGCTCCGCGGGGCCGGTCTCCGAGGCGCCCGTCATCATCCCGGCGGGGCCGCCCGTGCGGGCCCCCTGGAGGCCCAGCCTGGCGGGCGGGAGCGATGCCGCCGCGATCCCATGGAGGAGAGACCGCTCCCGGCGCGCCTTCTTTGGGTTCTGGTCTCGCTGCCCCCCTTCCCCCAACCGGAGGTGATCTCTTGCGGCGCCAACACCTTCCGTGGTTCGTGCTGTCGGTCCTGGCCCTCCTGCTCCTGACCGGAGGCTGCAGCCTCCTCCCCCAAACCGCCAGCCCCCCCCTCCTCCGTCCCGGGAGAGCCCGGAAGCCCTTCCGCGCCTCCCCACACCGCGCCACCCTCCCCGGCGCAGGCTCTGCACGGCTGGGCGGTCGGGTTTGCCACCCATGGCTGCGTCGGGTGCATCGACACCCCGGTGGTGCTCCACGCCCATAACGGCAAGGTCTGGAGCCTGGAGCCCTCCGGCCTTGGCAAGGCGACGTTCCATCAGGTACTGTTCGTCAACCGTCAAAACGGCTGGATCCTCGGCACCGACGAAACCGCCGACGCCAGCATCGTCCTGACGACCACCGATGCAGGCCGCACCTGGCGGGCACAAAGCGTCCCCGGCTCGGCGGCCAAGGCTTCCCTCCAAGGCGTTTATTTTCTTCGACCCTCGGCCGGCTCCTGAGGCCCGGCAATGCGGAGGTGACACCATGCGACCCTTGGCCGCCGTCGTCCTGACCCTGGCACTCCTGGCCGCCGGCTGCGGCCCGGCAAAGCCGGCCGTGATCGTACCGCAGGCTGCGGCACCCGCTTCCATCACCGGCTTTCAAGGGGTCAGCCTGGGGTCGTATCCGCCCCCGGCAGCAGCGTTCTCCCACTCCGGCTCTGCAGGCGTGCCCCTCCTCGACACCGTCGGCGGCTGCACGCTGCGGGTGGGCCTCCCCGCCTGGCTGCCCCCCGCCTATTCCGGCCCCCAGGCCTGGAACGACCTGCGCACCCGGCGTCTCGGCCTGGAGCGGGCAGTGGACGTATATCCCGGAGTCGGCACCGGCTCCACCCCCCTGCGCGTCAGCTGGGGCAGCACGCGTCACGTGGGAGTGCCCCCCGGGGGAGAGTCCACCCCCGTGGACCTGGGCAGCGGCATCGTGGCCCAAAGCCTCTTCGCCGGAATGGGAAACGCCGTGCTGTACTGGAAGACCGGCCGGTGGCGATACCAGGTCAGCGGGTCCATCGTCCCGGGCAGCCCAGACCTCACGGCCCTCGGCCGGCGCGCCGCCGCGGCGGCGGCCGCCTTCGGCCCTCCGATCCAAGAGTTCGACGGCCGGAAGGTGGTCGCCGGATCGGTGTCCATCTCGGGCACCGCAGGCCATCCCTTCACCAGCGTGCACTTCCATCTGGCCGCCCGCAGCCGGTGCGGCTACAGCGTCTGGGTCCCGGGGTCCCTTCGCGCCGCCTTTCGGACCGCCTCCAGCCTGACGCCGGTACCCCCCTCCCTCACCGCGGTGTCCATGCCCTCGGCGCGCACGGCCTTCGTGGGCGGCGCGGGCGGCGAGTTGTGGCGGACCGAGGACGCAGGCCGCACCTGGTCCCGGCTGCCGCGCCGCCTGCCGGGTCCGATCACGCGCCTGGCCTTCTTCGACGCGCGCGTGGGTCTGGCGGTGGCGGACCACGACCTTCTCCGCACCGCCGACGGCGGCAACACCTGGCGAACGGTGTTCTCGGAATTCTCCGGGGGGGGACCGTGGATCTTCGGCTCGCAGGTCTACGTGGTCACGCGCAAGGAACCGAGCGGGCCGGGTCCAGCTGCCTGGCAGGTTTGGTCCAGCACCGACCGGGGAAGGCATTGGCGTGCGGTGGGCGGATCTTTCCTCCCCCCTCCGACCTCTGCTTTGTACGACGTGCAGGTGGCCAGCCCCGGTCTGTGGGTGGCCCATCGCGACGTCAGCTGCGCCGGGCAGGGAGTGCACCACCTGCTGGCCGTGAGTCGTGACGGCGGCGGGACCTGGCGCAAGGTGCTCCGCATCCCCCAGCCCTTCACCGGAACGCTCCCCTTGGCGATCCTGACCTCGGCTCACTGGATCGTCGTCGGCGAAGCGGGCTGCAATGTCGCGCCCGTTCCCCTGCTGTTCGCGACCGCGGACGCCGGCGCCACCTGGCACGCCGTCGGGGCCCGGACGGTGAACGCGGATCGAGTTTCCCTTGCGGGAGTGTCCTTCTCCGACGCCTCGCACGGCTTGGCGGTCGGGACCACCCTGGGCCCCCGCTTCCCGTGTTCAGGAGGCTACTGCGCCGCTTCCACGAACCACGCCTTCGTCGCCCAGACCACCGACGGCGGGCGGACCTGGCGCCGGTTGAAGACCCCCGGCCTGCCCGGGCTCGCCGCCTTCGCCTGCGCCGACGCCGTCCACTGCCTGGTCATCGGCCGCACCCCGGTCGTCGGCCGCAGCGTTTCGGAATCCCCGAGGTGAGGATGGTGCATGAGCTGCTCGGCGAGACGCCGCCTTCGGTCCTGCTCCTCGCGGCCCTTTGGGCCCTCCCCGCCTGCGGCCCCGCCCCCGCCAGGACGGCCGGTTCCCCGGCCAAGACGACCAACTCCCCCACGGCCTCCGCGCCCCCTCGGCAACCACCACGAGTACCCAAGCGGCGCCGGTGTTCAGCCCGAAGCGGTTGCCGGGAAGGCCCACCGCGCTGCTCATGCTCTCCGACCGGTTGGCCCTGGCCGCGGGCCACCGCGCCTTCTAGCGCTCCACGGACGGCGGACGCACCTGGCAAAGCGTCGGCGACACCCACTGCGCCCAGACGCAGATGGTCGAGCCGGCCAAGCAGCCCTGCGGACGGATCCTCCGCTTGGTCCCCCTGCCCGACGGCGGCCTCCTGACCGCCGGGGTCGACGACCGCCGTGCCTGGCGCTCCGCCGACGGCGGGATCACCTGGACCTCCACGTCCCTTCCGGGGCCGGTGCGAGGCAGGCCGTGGACGGCGGGCCATGCGGCTTTCATCCTCCTGGCGCCGCCGTCCCCCAAACCGCAAACCTGAAGGTTGGCCGGTGTCCCTCTTCGTCCTCACCCCCGAACGGTGGGCGGCCAGCTACGGCGCGGAGTGGTCCTCGCCCGTCATCCGGGTGCGGGTGACCACCGACGCCGGGGCCACCTGGACGGACACCTCCCCAGGCCCGTGCATCGACCCCGCCGTGGTGGCGGGTTACCACCACTGGGCGCCCGCTTCTGCAATTCGGCCGCCCCGCGGTATGACCACGGCCTCTTCTCCTACCGCGGGACTTTGACCGGCAGCCATTGGCAAGAAGTTTCCTTGCCGGCGGGCTAAGCGGATCTGGGGGCAACCGGCCCGAGCCGTTTTCCGCCCTCCTCTGCGGTGAAGCTGTTCAGCATCGCGGCGGCGGCCTTTCCGGGCGACGCTTTAGGCCTGGCGGTGGGATCCCGGAAAGACGCCGTCACCGACGCCAACGGCGATCCCAACCGGCAGCTTGCCCGGGGCGGCAGCGACCTCGTCCTCCTCTCCCGCAACGGCGGCGGGACCTGGTCCGACCGCTCCTTGCCCGGCCTGCCTCCCTTGAACCTCTTGAGCTGCGCCGACGCGCAAAATTGCCTGGCGGCCGACACCGGCTCACGCATCCTGGTGCGCTATGGGCCGCCAAACTAGGCAGCCTCGTCTCCTTCCCCGCCTGCGCGCGGCGTTGCTCGCCCTCTCGTTGCTCTTCACCGCCGCTGCGGTCGGCCTCCCGCCGCTCCCCCACGGCCCATCTCCTGGATCGTCGCCGCCTCCGCCCTGACCCGCGGCCACCCAGGTCCGCCGGGCCAACCCCCGTGCCCGCATCCTGGCCGGCATCAGCACCAATCCCGGCGGGCAGCGCATCGCAGCCGCTCGACCCGCACCCTGGTACGCGGCTACAGCTTCAACGTCCCGGCGGGCGGCCCGGCCTGCCCGCGCTGCGGCGTTCCCCGACCCCAAGCGGGAGTGGACCGCTTGCGTCTGCTGCAAGGCTGCGGCTGAGACCCCGGCCTGCTCCCGGCCGGAGGGCAGGAGAAACCGGTCCCCGGATCGAAACAAGCAGGGGATCTGGTCAATACTTTCCGAAAATCCTCCCCGACGCCGAGCAGCTGCTCTTGAAAGGAGGGCAAACGGTGAAAACCCTGGAGAACCTTGAAAAGAGCTTCCGGGAAGCGACCACGGCCGAGCCGCGGGACGAGGAACGCATCGCGGTGGTCTGCCGGGAGTTCCTGGCCCACCCGGATGCGGCCTCCTGGTTCCATCTCCCGCTGGTGCTGGAGGAGTTCATCAACGCCTGCGCCAGCCTCGGCCGCTACGACGACGCCATCGCGGCCGTGAAGCAGGCCATCGCGGAGGGTTTGGAGTCCCAGCCCGACCCCCGGCACCTCATCTCCGGCCTCCTGCTGCAAGCCGGGCGCCCGGAGGAAGCCCACGCCCTTTACGCCGCCATCCGGGCGGACACGCCGGACGACGTCTGGCTCTACAACGCCGCCGCCCTGGACTACCTCAAGTTCCGTGATCAGGCCAGGGGGCTGGCCTGGCTGACCGACGGGCTGGCCCTGGCCCTGCGCACCAAAGACCGGGACGGCCTGGCGGAACAGCTGGCCGAGCGCCGCTCCGAAACCCGCGCCGCCCTGGGCCTGCCGCCGGACGGCCTGCAGCGGGAGGCCGAGCGGTTGCTGGCCCGCTCCCGATCCGGAAAGGCAAGCCGCCAGCGCTGAATCCCCGAATCCTCCCTTCGTGGTCCCCGGACGACGGGTGGCGGATCATTTTCCGCAGCCAGCGCGTCTTATTGGTGTGGGGACCAGGGACGCCGCCCCCGGCCCGGCCTGCCGGGAGGGTGCGGTACCGGAAAGCCGGCGGCGGCCGATGCGAGGATCGTCGGAAAGGGTGACGCCCATGTATTGTCCGCAATGCCGCAGTTGGGTCCCGGCCAGTGCCCGCACCTGTCCATCCTGCGGCCACGACCTGACCGCGCCGGGAGCCCCGACCCCGCAGCCGAGCCCGCCGGGCGCCGGCGCACCTCCCAGCACCCTCCCGGCCCCTGGGAGCACACCCGCTCCCGCCCGGCCGCCCCGGCCCTGGGGCGCCGGTCTGGCCGGAGCCGCGGGAGTGCTGAGCGCGGCGGCCCTGTACGGACTCGGCCGCTGGCTTGCGGCCACCGGCGGGCACGCCCCCTGGCCTGCCGCCTTGACCGTCCTGGTGCTCCTGGCCGTGGCGGTGGGCGGCTTTTGGATCTGGAGCCTGATCTCCCGGGGTGGCCGCACCTCCCCCGGCTGGATCGCCGCGGAGTCCGGCGGCGCGCTGGTGCTGGCGCTCCTGGCCTTCCTGGTGGCGGGAGCCGGCGCCGCCCCCCTCGTCACCGCCCCGTCGTACCCCACCACCTCCCCCTCGGTCTCCCCTCCGGGCACCATCTCCGCCACCGTGCAAAGCGGCACCCTGGCCGCCCTGCGGCAGGTGCGCACCGCCCAGGATCCCACGGAACTCCTGCCGGCGGGCCCGGGCGCCTTCTGGGTCTTTGAATCCTCGCGAGCCTCCCTCGGCGCAGACCTGGTCCAACGCTTCGATCCGTCCGCCGGCACTCTGGGCAGGCCGGTGCGCCTGCCCGGCACCGTCCAAGCCGTCGGCACCAACGCCGGCGGGGCCGCCATGGCCGCCTACGCCGGGCCGAGCGGCCCGATGCTGGCCATTGTGGGCCCGAAGGGCGGCATCGCCCGCTACCGCCTGCCCGCCGCCGTAGTCCGGGTCGAGGCCATCGTCCCCAACCCCGGCGGCGGCTTTTGGATCGCCTATCGCGACGCCGCGGGCAAGCTCGGCGTCCAGTTAGACATCACCCCCTCCCGGCCGGCGGCCACCCTGGGATCCGCCGGGGTCAAGGTCGCCGGCATGGCCGCCACCCACGGCATCGCCTACCTGGCCCTGTCCGACGGCACCCTCGCCGCCGTGCGCCCGGACGGACGGGTAGCTTTCCAGGCGGCGCTGCCCTCCGGGCTGCAGCCGGGCCAAATGGCCGCGGCTCCCGGCCGGGTCTGGATCATGGGCTACGCCCCGGGCACCGGCCATCCGGTGCACATCTTGGAGTTGGACCCGACCACGCACCGGTTCGCCGGCCTCGCCCTGCCCTCGACGGCCAACATGCCCACCGGCATCTTCGCCTCCTCCTCCGGCACCGTTTCCTTCGGCTTCTCCGCGGTGGGCGGGGGCCACGGCTACCCCGGGGCCGGAGTTCTCGCCGGCCACCAGCTGCGTATGGGGGTGGACACCGCCGTCTCCCCCGGCGGCGGGGCCGGGGAGGTCTATCCCTTAAGCGACGGCCGGCTGCTGGTCTCGGTGCCCTTCTCCGGCGTGCTCCTGATCGGGACTCTGGGCACCGCCGCCTCCCCGCCGACCTCCACCGGCCCGAGCCCCACGGCGGCCCCCGCCGTGAGGCTTTACCTAAGCACCGGGGCCATGCCCGGTGAGCTATTCACCGCTCCCCACTTTCCCACCACCTTCGCCGTGGACAACCACGACGGCTTCAGCCACCTCGCGTGGCGGGGGGAAGGCGGCGCCGCCGCCTACGCCGCTGGTGTGGCCTATGTGGATGAGTGCCAACCCGACTGCGCCAGCGGCCAGTCGGTCGAACGTCCGGTGAACCTGCTCGCCTCGGATCCCCAGTCCTGCGAGATCCAGCTCGTGAACCCGACCACGGGCGCCATGACCTCCCAGCGCGCCTACATCTACCATCAGATCGTGATCCGCTCCACCGGCTCGGTCCCGCCGCCCGCCTACCTGCTGCGCACCATCACCTTGGGCAGTGCCTGCCGGCCCTGACCCGCCGCGGCGCCCCTTCGGAAGCCTGGGCCCCCGGCGCGTGACCGCTGCATCGCGAGGAGGTTTTCGTAGATGATCTGCCCCAACTGCCACAGCTTCGTCCCGGCCACCGCCGAGCGCTGCCCGACCTGTGGGCAGCCCTTGACCGCGACGAGCGAGCCGCCGGGCCCCCCTGCCGGCGCCACCCCGCCCCCCCAGGAGCCGCGCGGCCCGTCTCCGGAGGTTCCCGGGCCAGGAACCGCCCCGCCCCCCGGCGCCACCCCGCCGGGACAGACCGGCCTGGACCCTCACGTGGCGGCCGGCCTGGCCTACCTCTTCAGCTTCCTGGGCGGCATCGTGTTCCTCCTGACGGAGCGCAACCCCTTGGTGCGCTTCGCCGCGGTGCAGAGCATCGGGGTGTTTCTGGTCTACCTGGTCCTGGACGTGGCCTACTCCCTGGTGTTCTCCCTGATCACGGCCGTCCTCAGCCTCACCCCCACGGCCTTTCCCGTAGCAGCCATCGCCCT
This sequence comes from Bacillota bacterium, assembly GCA_021810565.1. Lineage (GTDB taxonomy): Bacteria > Bacillota > Sulfobacillia > JAJZIM01 > JAJZIM01 > JAJZIM01. Next base: position 20,565 of record JAJZIM010000031.1, on the reverse strand, counting down.
AACGGACCTGTGGCGCCTGGTGGGCCTGGCCTTCCTGATCCTGTGGGTGGTGCTGGTGGTGACGGCCTTCCAGGGGCGCACCGTGCGCCTGCCCGTCTTGGCTGGCATCGCCGACCGCTACGCCGCCTCCTGAAGGCCCCCAAATGGACAGCGCCGGGCAAGTTGCCCGGCGCCGCCTTTTTCGCTCCCGTATGGTTTATCCCTCGGCCCGCTCGATCAGCGCCTCCGCCGCCGTCAGCGGCACGGGAGAGCGCTCGCCGTCGCCGTGGATGGCGTAGGCCTCCTCGCCGTGGACGGCCGCGTCGCCCTTGAGCAGGTCCGCCTCGGACATTCTAAGCGGCACCACCAGGCTGATGAGTTTCAGGATCAGGAAGGTCATCACCGCGTTCAGGGCCACGATGACCAAGAGTGCCTCCAATTGCAGCACGAACTGGTGCGGGTTGCCGTACAGCCACCCGGTCACGTTCACGCCGGGGGCGCTCTTGCCGGTCCCCACGTACTCCAGGATGTGTGGATCGGCCAGAAGCCCGGTCATGAGTCCCCCCAAGGCCCCGGCGATGGCGTGGGTGTGGACCACGCCCAGGGTGTCGTCCACCTTCTTGAAGGGCCACACCTGGGACAGCTTGTTCATGGTCAGCCAGGGTATGATCCCCGCCGCCACGCCGATGGCCAGGGCGCCCCAGCCGTTCACGTAGCCGGCGGCCGGCGTGATGGCCACCAGGCCGCAGATCATGCCGTTGATCGCTCCCACCAGGGAGGACTTCTGGTAGGTGAAGGTGTCCAGGAACAGCCAGGCCAAGAGGGCCGCCCCGGTGGCGATGTTGGTGTTGAGCACCGCCGCCGCCGCGTCGGCGTTGGCGAAGTAGGGATCGCCGCCGTTGAAGCCGTTCCACCCGAGCCACAGGATGCCCGCCCCGGCCATGGCCATCAAGAGGTTGTTGGGCGTGAAGTTGGTGCGGTCCTTGGCCAGGCGCGGCCCGATCACCGCGGCGGCCACGAAGCCAGAGATCCCCGCGGCCACGTGGATCACGTAGCCGCCCGAGAAGTCCACCGCCCCCAGCTGGGCCAGCCAACCGCCGCCCCACAGCCAGAAGGCGCCCACGCTGTATACCAGGACGGACCACAGCGGCACGAAGAGCATCCAGGCCTTGAAGTTCATCCTTCCCAGGACGCCTCCCGCCAGGATGATGGGGGTGATGGCCGCGAACACGAACTGGAAGAAGATCATGGCGGACATGGGGAAGTGGATAGGCGGCATGCCGGCGGCCGCCAGGGGGACCGTGGCCTGCCCCTGCTCCATGATGTGGTTAAGGGCCGGCATGGGCGTGCCCAGGAAGCTGGAGCCGAACAGGGGCGGGCCGAAGCCCACGTTGTATCCCAGGAGCACCCAGGCCATGAGCACCATCGCGAAGGCGTAGAACACCATCATGGCCGAGTTGATGGCCCACTTTTTCTTGACCAGCCCTCCGTAGAGGATGGCCAGGCCCGGTACGCTCTGCAGGCCGACGAAGGTGGCGGCCGTGAGCTGCCAGGAGGTGTCCCCCGCGTTCAGGAATGAGGGCGCTGGAACCAACATCGCGCGTCACCGTCCTTTCCCGATCGAAGCTCCCAGACGTCGTCGTCTCTTTGGTGAGGTCAATGTAAGGTTTTCGGCACACCACCCCCTTATGGCCATGCTGCGGCCTTGCTATCCCGGATTATATGTCAGGTTTGCGTTGACGTCAAGGGGTATGCCCTTAAAAATTTACGCAAAGATTCCACGAGCCTATCCACACCCTGCCGGACCACCAAAAAAGCCGGGATAGCCCCCGGCGGCAAGGAGTCGGACTCAGCCGGCGGTACCCACCCGCCAGCGCGCCCTGCGGACCAACTCCGGGGAGGTGTCCGTCGGCAGAGTCACCCGCACCCGATAGCCGTCCGCCCCGAAGCCGCTGATCCGCGCCTCGGCCTCGGCCCCCTCCCGCCGTAGCGCCTCCCGGAACTCCTCCAGCCCCACGGCGTAAGGCAGCTCCAACTCGAAGCGCTGCGTGTCGGTGCGCTCGTGGGTCACCGCGGCGATGACCGCCGCCGCGTTGGGGATGACCCGCCGGGTCCCGTCCTCCTCCAGGACGGTGTAGAAGAGGTTGACCTCCTCCACCCGTCCGGCGTACTCGCTGCCCCCGAACATCCAGGAGCGGCAGGTGATCCGCTGCCCCACGGCGTAGGGCCGCAGGGCCAGGATCACCAGCCCGGCGAATAGGTTGCCCAAGGTGGTCTGGGCCGCCAACCCCACCACCACGCCGGTCACCGCCCCGCCCACCAACAGGTTGGATGGGTTGACCCGCCACAGCGAGAAGGCCTCGAAGAGCACCAGCAGGTAGGCGACGGCGGAGAACACGCTGACCAGGGCGTTCCAGAAGACGCCCCGCTCCCTGCCCCGCACCAGCCGGGAAACCAGCGCGCGCCCGCGGCCCACCAGCAATACGCCCAGGAGCAGCCAGACCGCGCCCGCCGCCAACCGCAGCCCCGGCCGGTAGGGGGCTGCCCAGGATGCCGCCGCGACCAACTGCACGCCGTAGCTGAACAGGATCGCCAAGACCAGCAGCAGCGCCAGCACTACCGCCGCGCGACCCCAGGGAAATCCCTGCCCCTTGCTCCCTGGCGCCAAACCCGCTTCCTCCCTTCCCCCGTCCGCCGCCATTCTACCGCTCGGCGCGGCGGCGCACAAGGGAGGGCCTCCAGCCAGCCCCCTCAGCCGGGCCGACCACTCGACAAGAGCGCGCGCAGCTGCGCCAGGTCCACGCTGCCGCCGGCGCGGATGGCCCCCTCGCGCACCAAGGGCAAGAGCTCCCGGGCCTCCTCCCGGCTGACGCTCATCCCCGCCTGATCCAGGATGTGGGCCAGGGCCGCGCTGCCGGTGTGCTTCCCCAGCACCAGCCGCCGCGTGCCGCCCACCTCCGCCGGGTCGAAGGGCTCGTAGTTGGCCGGATCCCGCAGGATGCCGTCCACATGGATGCCCGCCTCGTGGGTGAAGACCTGGGTCCCCACCACCGGTTTGCCGGGGGGCAACGCCCGGCGACTGGCCCGCGCCACGGCCCGCGCCAGGCAGCGCAAGAGGAGCAGGTCCATCCCGGTCCGATACGGCCCCAGGTGCCGCAGGGCGAGCGCCACCTCCTCCAAGGCGGCGTTGCCCGCCCGCTCCCCCAGGCCGTTGACGGTGACGCTCACCCACGCGGCCCCGCCCCGCACCGCCGCCAGGGAGTTGGCGGTGGCCAGGCCGAAGTCGTTGTGGGTGTGGATCTCCACCGGCAGCGGCTGCCCTCGGCAAAGCCGCCGGATGCGCCGCCAGGTCCCCAGCGGCTCCAGCACTCCCACCGTGTCGGCGTAGCGCAGCCGCTCGGCCCCCAGCACGGCCGCGCATTGCGCGAACTCCAGCAGGAAGGCCTCGTCGGCCCGGGAGGCGTCCTCGGCGCCAGCGGTGAAGGCCGCCCCACCCTCCCGGGCGCAAAGCGCCGCCTCGGTGAACGCCCCCAGGGCCCAACTGCGGCTCTTGCCCAGCTTGCGCTCCAGTTGCCGGTCGGACACCGGCAGGGCGATGTGCACCTGCCTGGCGCCACAGTCCAGGGAAGCGCGCACGTCGGCGGCCAGGGAGCGGTTCCAGGTGGACACCCGGGCCTTCAGTCCCAAAGCGCACACCGCCTCCACCGCGTCGCGCTCCTGCCCGCCCATGGCCGGCGTGCCCACCTCGATGCCGTCCACCCCGGCCTCGTCCAGGAGCATCGCCAGGCGCACCTTGCGTTGGGCCGAGAAGGCCACGCCGGGGGTCTGCTCACCGTCCCGCAGGGTGGTGTCGTTCAGGTACACCCTTCGCAACCGCGTCCCCTCCCCCCTTGGAACCGCCCTTGCCCGAGCGCCCCTCCAGCTCGCAATATCCGAGCACATCCGCCGCCACCTGGCGCAGCGGCCGGCGCTGATCCATGCTGGCCTTCTGCATCAGCCGGTAGGCCTCCGCCTCCTTCAGTCCCAGATGCTGCGCCAGATAGACCTTGGCCCGATCCACCTCCCGGCGTCCGGCCAGCTCGGCCTCCAGCCGCCGCACCTGCGCCTGAAGGCTCTCCCGCTCCGTCAGGAGCGACAGGAGCAGATCACCGTCCACGGCCGCCAAATCCGGCCGCAGCTCCCGCAACAGCACCGCCGCCGTCGCCAGGTCATGCACGCTGCCCGCCAAGCAGTCCCCCAGGTCGGACAGCTGCGCCTCCAACTCGGCCGCCGCGATGCGGGAAAGCACCAGCCAACGCCTGCCTCCCATGCCCTCCACCTCTCACCGGGAAGGCTCCTTCAGCGCGCCGCTTCCAACGGCCAAGGCCGAGACTCCTCCTCGGGCACCACCTGCCACAGGAGGATCCCCACCCGCGCCGTCACCGTCTGGCGGAAGACGCCGCCCCGGGAACGCTCCCGAACGTACTCGCGAATCAGTCGCGCCGCGCGTCCCTCCACGCTCAGGTAGCGGGAGAAGACCAACTCCAGCCGGCGCACCGCCTCCTGGACCGGCCGCTCCTTTACCCGGCGCACCTCCAGGAAGCGCACCTGCGGCGCGTAGCCCAGGCAGCACAGCAGGTTGAAGGCGAAGGCCACAGCGCTGGGCGGCGCGGGCGGCGCCTGGTCCGGAAAGATCCGCGGCCAAAGCTCCGTCACGGCCCGGGAGCCCGAGCCGCCGGCGTAGGCGGCGTAGCAGCACCAGCCCCGCGAGGCCTCCATCATCCGCAGAAAGTCCCGGGGGCCGGCCACCGCCGGCGTCAGGGCCGCGAAAACCAGGTCGAAGCCGCCGCGGAAGCCCTCCCGGTCCAGGTCCACCTCCTGCCAGGGCGCGGTCACCACCCGCACGTTGCGGCAGCCCTCCCGACGCACTCGTGCCTGCAGCAGCCCGGTCATGGTGTGGGCGGCCTCCACCGCCACCACCTCGGCCGAGCGGTGCGCCAGGGGCACGGCGTAGTTGCCGGGTCCGGCCCCGATGTCCAGCACCCGGGCCCCCGGTCCCAGGGGAACCGCCGCCAGCATCTCCATGGTCAGGTCGAAGCGCCTGGTCTGGTCCTCCTCTCCCAAGTCCCGCAAATAGGAGGCACCGAAGGTGTTCCAGCGCTCCACGGCCGAGTGCTCGTCCCCCGTGCCGCAGCAGCCCTGCCGGCTGGCCTCGTCCCAGATCCGTTGCCAGAAGGCGCTGTCTTGCACCATCGCCGCGAACTTGCCCATGTTGGTCTACCTCCTCAAACCGCCGCCGTCACGGGAACCCGCCGCGCCAGCTTGCGGCACCCGCCCAAAAGGCCCGCGGCATCCGCCCGGCACTGGGCACAGTGGCGCATCTGCTCCATATCCGCCGCACACTCCGCCCGCACCTGATCCAGATCCTCCTCGGCGGGCTCGGGCAAGGCGGCGAACTCCCCCAGGGGATAAAGGGGCATCACGTTCATCAGCCGCACCCCCAGGGTCCTGGCCACCCGGGCCACCCGGGGCAGGTGGGTATCATTGACTCCCGGGATCAGCACGGCGTTCACCTTGACCCGCATCCCGGCGGCCACGGCAGCGGCGATGCCCGCCAGCTGGCGCTCCAGGAGCACGCCCGCCCCCTCCTCGTCCCGGTACACCCGGCCGTTCAGGCGCACCGCGGCGTATATCGCCGCCCCCACCCCGGCCGCCACCGCATTCATGGTCACCGTCACCGAATCCACGCCCGAGCGGCGCAGGTCCGCCAGCCGTTCCCTCAGCAGCAGGCCGTTGGTGGACAGGCACCTGGACAGTTGCGGGAAGCGCCCCCGCAAGAGCTCGAGGGTCTGGAAGGTGGCCTCATTGGCCAGGGGATCCCCCGGCCCCGCGAAACCCACCACCCGCAGGCGCGGGTCCCGCCGCACGGCCGACGCCAAGACCTCCACCGCCTCCTGGGGCGCCAGCACGCGGCTGGTCACGCCGGGGCGGCACTCGTTGGCGCAGTCGAAACGGCGGTCGCAGTAGCGGCAGCGCAGATTGCAGCGCGGCGCGACACTCAGGTGGATCCGTCCGTAGCGTTTGGCCGCCCGGGCGCTGTAGCATGGATGGGTGTCCATCTCGCCGCCTCCTCCTCCCGTGATCGGATCCGCCCGCCGGCGAGGATGCCGGCTCGGGGACGGGCCCGCGCTTCCTCGCGCCGACCTTCGTCCCGAATTATATCCGGCGGGATGGACCTTGGCAAGAGGTTATTGTGAAGTTTCCTCCCAAAACTTTAACCGGCCTATTGACAGCCGCTCCCTACGCCGTTAATATAGGGGGCGCAAGGGCCGCGCGTCACCCCGGCAAGGGCGCCGGGGAGCGACAACCTCCCAGCAACGGTGCGATCTCCGGCTATAACCTTACCTAAACATTACACAGGTCCTTGCGCCCGGCCCGCAAATCAAAGCGAAGGAGTGGATCAGGATGCGGCAGATCGCTTTCTACGGCAAGGGAGGCATCGGCAAATCCACCACCTCCCAGAACACCCTGGCCGCCATGGCCGAAATCGGCAAGCGGATCATGATCGTCGGCTGCGATCCCAAGGCGGACTCCACCCGCTTGATCCTGCACGCCAAGGCGCAGACCACGGTGATGCACCTGGCCGCCCAGCGCGGCTCGGTGGAGGACCTGGAACTGGAGGAGGTGCTGCGCACCGGCTACCGGAACATCCGCTGCGTGGAGTCGGGCGGTCCGGAGCCCGGGGTGGGCTGCGCCGGACGGGGCGTCATCACCGCCATCAACTTCCTGGAGGAGAACGGCGCCTACACCGATCTGGACTATGTTTCCTACGACGTCCTGGGGGATGTGGTTTGCGGCGGCTTCGCCATGCCCATCCGGGAGAACAAGGCTCAGGAGATCTACATCGTCACCTCGGGCGAGATGATGGCCATGTATGCCGCCAACAACATCGCCCGCGGCGTCCTGAAATACGCCACCTCCGGCGGGGTGCGCCTGGGCGGCCTCATCTGCAACAGCCGCAACGTGGACCGGGAGTACGAACTCATCGAGGCCCTGGCCAAGCGGCTGAACACCCAGCTGATCCATTTCGTCCCCCGGGACAACATCGTGCAGCACGCGGAACTGCGGCGCATGACCGTGCTGGAGTACGCACCCCAGTCCCCCCAGACCGAGCAGTACCGGGAGCTGGCCCGCAAGATCGACGCCAACCGCAACCTCACCGTGCCCACGCCCATGTCCATGGACGAGCTGGAGGAGCTGCTCCTGGAGTACGGCCTCATCGAGGAGGCGGACGAAACCATCGTGGGAGTGGCGGCCGCCCGCTGAGGCGGCGGTGATCCTTCCCGCGAACGAGGAGGAGAGGACCTTGTCCGAGCCGGCCGAGCGCAATCAGGCCCTGATCGAGGAGACCCTGGCCGTCTATCCGGAAAAGGCCCGGAAGGAGCGCGCCAAACACCTCCAGGTCAACGACCCCGGCGGGGGCTGCCCCGTCAAGTCCAACGTGAAGTCCCGTCCCGGCGTCATGACCGCCCGGGGCTGCGCCTACGCCGGCTCCAAGGGCGTGGTCTGGGGGCCGGTGAAGGACATGGTCCACGTGAGCCACGGACCCGTGGGCTGCGGCCAGTACAGCTGGGCCGGCCGGCGCAACTACGCCGGCGGGGAGCGGGGCGTGGACAGCTTCACCACCTTCCACATCACCAGCGACTTTCAGGAGCGGGACATCGTCTTCGGCGGCGACAAGAAGCTGGCCCAGTTGTGCCGCGAGGTGCGCGAACTCTTTCCCCTGGCCAAAGGGATCACCATCCAGTCGGAATGCCCCGTCGGCCTCATCGGAGACGACATCGAGGCGGTGGCCAAGCAGATGACCGAAGAACTCGGCATCCCCGTGGTGCCGGTGCGCTGCGAGGGCTTCCGCGGCGTGAGCCAGTCCCTGGGCCACCACATCGCCAACGACAGCATCCGGGACCACGTCCTGGGCACCCGGCAGCTTCCCGACCCCGGCCCCTACGACGTGGCCCTCATCGGCGACTACAACATCGGCGGCGACGCCTGGGCCAGCCGCAGGATCCTGGAGGAGATGGGCCTTCGGGTCATCGCCCAGTGGTCGGGGGACGGCACCCTGAACGAGCTTGGCCAGACCCCCGCCGCCAAACTGAACCTGATCCACTGCTACCGCTCCATGAACTACATCTGCCGCCACATGGAGGAGACGTACGGCATCCCCTGGATGGAGTACAACTTCTTCGGCCCCACCCGCACCAAGGAGAGCATCCGCAAGATCGCCCAATTCTTCGACGGGCGCATCCAGGAGTGCTCCGAGGCGGTGATCCAAAAGTACGAGCCCCTGATGCGCCAGACCATCGAGCGGTACCGCCCCCGCCTGGAGGGCAAGCGGGTTATGCTCTACGTGGGCGGGCTGCGCCCCCGGCACCTCGTGGGGGCCTACGAGGACCTGGGGATGGAGGTCATCGGCACCGGCTACGAGTTCGGCCACTCCGACGACTACCAGCGCACCTATCCCGAGCTGCCGGCGGGGGTCATCCTGTACGACGACGTCACGGCCTGGGAGTTCGAGCGGTTCGTGGAGCGCCTCGCTCCCGACCTGGTGGCCTCCGGGGTGAAGGAGAAATACGTCTTCCACAAGATGGGGCTGCCCTTCCGGCAGATGCACTCCTGGGACTACTCCGGCCCCTACCACGGTTTCGACGGCTTCCCCGTCTTCGCCCGGGACATGGACATGACCGTCAACAACCCCAGCTGGAGCCTGATCCGCGCCCCCTGGGACCGGAAGGAGGAAGCTTAGATGCGGGTCAAGGACCACAACCACCTCTTCGCGGAGCCGGAGTACCGGGAGCTGTTCGAAACCAAGCGGTCCTTCGAGGACGCCGCCGATCCGGCCGAGGCGGACCGGGTGGCCGCGTGGACCCGCGGCGGGGAATACCGGGAGAAGAACTTCGCCCGGCAGGCCCTGAAAGTGGATCCGGCCAAGGCCTGCCAACCCCTCGGAGCCTTCCTGGCCGCGGCGGGGTTTGCCGGCACCCTGCCCTTCGCCCACGGCTCCCAGGGCTGCGCCGCCTACTTCCGCAGCCATTTCAACCGCCACTTCAAGGAGCCCTTCGCCGCCGTGTCCGACTCCATGACCGAGGAGGCGGCGGTCTTCGGCGGCCTGAACAACCTCTTGGAGGGCCTGGAGAACGCCCGCGCCCTCTATCGGCCGGAGATGATCGCCGTGTGCACCACCTGCATGGCCGAGGTCATCGGCGACGACCTGAGCTCCTTCATCCAGAACGCCCGGGAGAAGGGGGTGATCCCGGCGGACTTCCCGGTACCCTTCGCCCACACCCCCAGCTTCGCGGGCTCCCACCTCACCGGCTACGACAACATGCTGCGGGGCATCCTCTCCCACCTGTCCGCTGGGCGGGAGAGCGGCCCGGGCAACGGGCGCCTCTATGTGGTGCCCGGCTTCGACGGCCATGTGGGAGACCTGCGGGAGGTGCGCCGGCTGCTGGCGGCTATGGAGGTTCCCCACACCCTGGTGCCCGACTATGCCGATCGCCTCGACTCGCCCCTCACCGGGCGCTACGAGCTGTATCCGGGAGGCACGCCCTTGGAGGAGGCGGCCGACTGCGGCAATGCCCTGGCCGCCGTCTGCCTGCAGCGCTGGTCCACCCAGAAGACGGCCGAGTTCCTGGCCGCGGAGCGCGGCCGGGAGGTGGTGACGGTGCCCATGCCGGTGGGCATTCGCAACACCGACCGCCTGCTGGAGGAGGTGCGCCGCCTGACGGGCAGGGCGGTGCCGCCGGCGATCCTGGCCGAGCGCGGGCGGGCGGTGGACGCCATGGCCGACTCCCATCCCTATGTCCACGGCAGGCGGGTGGCCCTGGCCGGGGATCCCGACCTGGTCCTGGGGCTCATCTCCCTCCTCCGGGAACTGGGGGCCGAGGTCGTCCACGTGGTCTCGACCAACGGCGACGCCGCCTTCACCCAGGAGGCCGAGGCGCTCCTGGCCGAGGCAGGCGCCGGCCCCGGCGCGGTGCACACCGGCCGCGACCTGTGGCACCTGCGCTCCCTGGTGCTCACCGATCCGGTGGATCTGCTCATCGGCAGCTCCCAGCTCAAGTGGCTCGCCCGGGAGGCCGGCCTCCCCCTGGTGCGGGTGGGCTTTCCCCTGATGGACCGGCACCATCTGCACCGCTACCCCATCGTCGGCTATCAGGGAGCCTTGAACCTGACCACCTGGATCGTCAACACGGTGCTGGACGAGCTGGACCGGTCCAGCGACGGACGCAACTTCGACTTCATCCGCTGATCTGAAAGGGGTGCCCTCCATGGCCTTGCGAGTCGCCGATGTGCTGCGGGAAAGCGCCTGCGAGCACGCCTCGGTCGAGGTCGGCCGGCGGGGCTGCTCGCGCCGCAACGTGCCGGGGGAGGCCGCCGGAGGCTGCGCCTTCGACGGCGCCCAGATCGTGCTCTTGCCCGTGGGCGACGCCGCCCACCTGGTGCACGGCCCCATCGCCTGCGCCGGCAACAGCTGGAACAACCGCGGCACCCGCTCCAGCGGCCCCGCCCTCTACCGCCGTGGCCTCACCACGGACCTCACCGAGCAGGAGATCATCATGGGCGGGGAGGGCAAGCTGCGGGAGGCCATTCGGGAGACGGTGCGCCGGCTGTCCCCCGCGGCGGTGTTCGTCTACGCCACCTGCGTCACCGCCCTCACGGGAGAGGACCTGGATCAGGTCTGCCGCGACGCGCAGGCGACGCTGGCCCTGCCGGTGATCCCGGTGCACGCCGCGGGCTTTCTGGGCAAGAAGAACCTGGGCAACCGCTTGGCCGGGCAGGCCCTGCTGGAGCACGTCATCGGCACCGGGGAACCCCCGGACTCCACGCCCCTGGACATCAACCTCATCGCCGAGTACAACATCGCTGGCGAGCTGTGGCACGTGCTCCCGCTGCTGGACGAGCTGGGCGTCCGGGTGCTGTCCCGGGTGTCAGGCGACGCCCGCTACCGGGAGCTCACCTTCGCCCACCGGGCCAGGCTGAACCTGGTGGTGTGCGGTCGCGCCCTGCTCAACCTCGCCCGGGGCATGGAGGAGCGCTGGGGCGTCCCCTATCTGGAGGGCTCCTTCTACGGGCTGCGGGAGCTGGACGCCACCCTGAAGGCCCTGGCGGAGCGCCTGGGCGGCGCCCCCCTGCGGGCGCGGGCCCAAGCGCTGGTCCGCCGCGAGGAGGCCGCCGCCGGGCTGGCCCTCGCCCCCTACCGCCGGGTGCTCGCAGGTCGCCGGGCGGTGCTGTACACCGGCGGCGTCAAGAGCTGGGCCATGGTGTCCGCCCTGCAGGACCTGGGCCTGGAGCTCACGGCCGTGGGCACCAACAAGAGCAGCCGGCACGACGTAGAGCGCATCCGCCGCCTGGTGGGCAAAGACGAGTGTCTGCTGGAGGACTCCGGCGCCGGGGCGCTGCTGGCGGCCGCCCGCCGCACCGGAGCCGACATCCTCATCGCCGGCGGCCGCAACCAATACACGGCCCTGAAGGGGCGGCTACCCTTCCTGGACGTGAACCAGGAACGCCAGGAGGCCTACGCCGGCTATGCGGGGCTAATACGCCTGGCCGAGCGGCTGACCTTGGCTCTGGAAAACCCCGTTTGGGGACAGGTGGGGAGGGAGGAACCGTGGCCCGCGTAGAATACCATCGCAAGGCCCTGTCGGTGGACCCGCTGAAGACCAGCCCGGCGCTGGGCGGCGCCCTGGCCTTTCTGGGCCTGGACCGCTGCATCCCCCTGCTGCACGGCTCGGTGGGCTGCGCCAACTTTGCCAAGGTGCTGCTCACCCGCCACTTCCGGGAGCCCATCCCCCTGGCCTCCACGGCCCTCACGGATCTCGGCGCCTGCATGGGGGGAGGGGAGACCGCCCTGGAGGCCCTGCGCCGGGTGGCGGCCAAGGGCCCGGCCGTCATCGGCCTGTTGTCCACGGCCCTGACGGAGACGAAAGGGGACGACCTGGCCGCCACGGTGCGGGAGTTTCGCGCCGCCTTTCCCGAGCAGGCCGCCCTGCCCGTGATCGCCGCCGCCACCCCCGACTTCGCGGGCTCCCTCCAGGAGGGCTACGCCGCGGCGGTGGAGGCCATCCTGCGGGAGGCCGCCCGGCCCGGGGAGCGGAAAAGCGCCCTGGTCAACGTGCTGGCCGGACCGGCCTTTACCCCGGCCGACGTGGACGAGGTCCGCGCCATGGTGGAGGCCTTCGGGCTCACCCCCCTGGTGGTCCCCGACCTGTCGCGCTCCCTCGACGGGCACCTGGACTGCGAACCTGCCCCCTGGAGCACCGGAGGCACCCCTTGGGAGGACCTGGCCGACGCGGGCCGGGCCGGGGCCACCCTGGTGCTGGGACCGAGCCTGGAAACGGCCGCCGCCCACCTGTCCGCCGCCTGCGGGGTGCCCTACCAGGTCTTCCCCCGGCTGAGCGGCCTGGGTGCCGTGGACGAGTTCCTGGGTCACCTGGCCGCCCTCTCCGGCCGGCGGGTGCCGGACGGGCTGCGGCGCGAGCGGCGGCGCCTCCTGGACGGCATGCTGGACGCCCACTTCTTCCTGGGCGGGCGGCGGGCCGCCGTGGCCCTGGAGGCAGATCAGCTGGTCGGGGTGGCTTCCCTACTGACGGAGCTCGGGATGCGGGTGGCCGGCGTCGCCGCCACCGCCGGCCCGGGTCTGGATCAGGTGAGCGTTGACCGGATCCGGGTGGGCGACCTGGCGGATCTGGAGGAACTCGCCGCCGAAGCGGATGTGCTCATCGCCGGCTCCCAGGCCGCGGACCTGGCCGAGCGGCTGGGCAAACCCCTGCTGCGCTGGGGCTTCCCCGTCCTGGATCGCCTGGGAGCGGCCCGCAGGCTTAACGTGGGCTACGCCGGCACCCTGGATCTGCTTTTCGAGGCGGCCAACGCCTTGGCGCAACGCCCGGTCGAGCCCGCCGCGTATCGGTCCCCCCTGCGTCCGCAACCGGAGGAGGTGACGGCATGAAGGTGGCCTTCGCCACGGACGACTTCGTCCACCCCAATCAGCACTTCGGCTGGGCCAAGTTGTTCCAGGTCTATCGCGGCGGCCCCGGCGGTTTCCACCTGTGGGAGACGCGGGTGGTGGCGGAAGGCGGCGCGGCGGAATCGGACAAGATCGCCGCCCGCCTGGCGGCGGTCGCCGACTGCCACCTGGTGTGCATGGCCGCCATCGGCGGCATGGCCGCCGCGCGGCTGGTGCGCTCCGGGATCCACCCCTTGGCCGCCCGGGAAGGCGAGGAGATCCAGGTCATCCTGGAGCATCTGAGTCGCACCCTGGAGAACAATCCGCCGCCCTGGCTGCGCAAGATCCTGCTCCGGGAAACCGCGGAAGGGGGTGATGCGAGGCCTTGAGCTTCATCCGTGGCACGACCCGCGGCGGAGCACCGTGGACGCCCCGATTTCTGCAGCAGATCGATGCGCAAAAGTGCATCGGCTGCGGCCGCTGCTTCAAGGTGTGCGGTCGGGAGGTCCTGGAACCGGTTGCCCTCACCGACGAGGATGAGGCCGAGCGCATGGTGATGCAGCTCGCCAAACCGGAGAACTGCATCGGCTGCGAGTCGTGCGCCAAGGTGTGCACCCGCAAGTGCCAGGTCCACGCGCCGCTGCCCCTGCCGGCCTGAGCCGGCATTCGAAAGGAGGAGTCATCGATGAAGATGATCCGCGCCATCATCCGCCCCGAGCAGGAAGCCGCCGTGAAGGAGGCCCTGGAGAAAGCCGGCCAAGTGGCCCTGACCAAGATCCACGTCTTCGGCCGCGGCAAGCAGGTGGTGCAGCTCGGTCCCCTGGTCTACGACGAGTTCCCCAAGGTGCTGCTCATGGCCGTGGTGGAGGACGACAAGGTGGCCGAGTTGAACCGGGCCATCACCGAGGCGGCCCGCACCGGGCACGTGGGAGACGGCAAGATCTTCGTCTCGCCGGTGGACGAGGTTTACACCATCCGCACCGGAGAGCGGGGGCTATAGCCGTGAAGGAGGTGGTGGCCATCCTCCGCCGGCAGAAGGTGGCGGACACCCGGCAGGCCCTGGCCGACATCGGCTATCCCGGCTGCACCCTGCTCTCGGTCCACGGCCGCGGCAAGCAGGGCGGCATCGGCGGCATCCTGGGCGAGATCGACCCGGAGATGCAGAAGTTCCTGTCCCCCGAGGAGTACCTGTTCAAGATGGACTTCATCCCGAAGCGGATGTACACCTTGGTGGTGCCCGACGAGGCGGTGCCCAAGGTGGTGCAGACCATCATCCAGACCAACCAGACCGGCAACATCGGCGATGGCAAGATCTTCGTGTTGCCCACCGACGACGCCACCACGGTGCGCACGGGCAAAACGGGCGACAAGGCCCTCTGAAAGAAAGGCCATCGGCGGTCGGCCCTGGGTCGGCCGCCTTTGCCGTTTCCCCGCCGCCTACCCCGGCGTCGGCACCCGGGCCCGCACGAACTCCCCCCGCATCCACCAGGTCCGCTCCGCCAGGGCGGTGCCCTCGCAGATCTCCCTTCCCGCCTCCTCCAGCTCCTCCACCAGCCGCGCCCGCTCCGCGTAGGGCAACGGTTCCAGCGCCTCCTGGAAGACGCCGGGCCCCTGCAGCATCAAGCGCACGAAGGAGACCGCGTCCGCCGCCACCAGCGGGAACTCCATGGGCATCGTCTCCACCTCGGCGAACCCGGCCTCCCGCAGGAGCTCCTCGGCCTCCCCGGGCAGGTTGCCCACCGGCGCGGCGGACAGCCCCCGGCTGCGGGCCAGCCGGAAGATCGGCTCGAACCAGAGGGGCAGCACCGGCATCATGGCCCCCTCCGACTTCAGCCCCACCCCCAGGGCCACCGTGCCCCCCGGACGCACCACCCGGACCATCTCCCGCACCGCCCGGGAAGCATCGGTGAAATGCAGGAAGGCCATCCCCACCACGGCGTCGAAGGCGGCATCGTGAAAGGGCAGTTCCTCCGCCGGCGCGCGGCAAAAGCTGACGTTGGGCAAACCGGCGCGGCGGGCCTTGGCCTGCGCCTCGGCCAGCATGCCGGCCGAGGGATCGGTGGCCACCACCGTACCCCCCGGCAGCACCCGCCGGTACAGACCGCAGTTGATGGTCACCCTTCCGGTGCCGCAGCCCAGCTCCAGCACCGCCATGCCGGGGGTAAGCCCCGCCCAGTCCAGGAAACGCTGCGTCTCCGCCGCCGCGGTGGGCCCCACGCGGTTGAACAGCTCGTCGTAGTCCGAAAACTCGTTGAACAGGGCCAGGTGCTGCTGCTGCATCCGCCAGGCGATCTCCCCCGCCCGCTCCAAGACCCGGCGCACCCGGGCATACACCGCCCGTCCTTCCGGCGTCAGCAGCACGCAGGCGCCCTCGGGACACGGGTGGCGCCCCTCCACGTGGCCCAAGAGCTCGGCCAGGTACAGCTCCTCGTCCAGGGTGTTCCTGATCCAAGGCCGGTGGAAGGTGCCGAAGCGGAAGTCCTCCTCCATGATCCGCCCGTAGTGGACCAGCGCCCCGTAGTTCTCGTAGGTGGTGATGAGCCAGTACAGCCCCAGCACGGCACCCAGGCCCCCCGGCTCGGCGGCGGCAAAGGAGCGCAGCCGCCGGACCGCGAGAGCGGCCTCCCGCTCCCCCACCTGCAAGTTGCCCTTCTCCCGGTGCGCCTGAAACATGGCCATGGAGGACAAAAGCTCATGGAAGGCCGTGGCCAGATACGGCTCGGACAGGCGGTAGCCCGAAAAGACCTTCCCCCAGACCTCCCGAGTCAGAGCGGTCACCTCGGCTTCGATGACGCTCAACGCCTCCGTCTCGAAGCTCTCCTCCGACCGGCCCGCCATCCAGGTGTCGAGCACCACCCCTGCCTCCAGGGAACGGCGCACCGTCTCCACCGTCGCCGGATCGTCCAGCCAGCCGTCCACCAGCGCCACCAGGCGACCTTGCGCATCGGCCGTTCCCGGACCTTGCGTCACCACGCGCCGCCTCCTTCCCCAGATATTTGCTGCCATTACTTCGACGGCACGCTCCGACATTCCTGCAAAAGAAAAGGCAATCTGCCGTGCGGCAGGTTGCCCGTGCATACCGAAGTCGCGGCGTATTGTACCCGGTCGGCCTACAGCACGGCCAGCAGGTCCCGGCCCTCCAGGATCAGATACTTCTCCCCCTGCTCCTTGACCTCGCTGCCCACATAGCGGGCGAAGACCACCCGGTCCCCCACCGCCACCTCCGGCGGCAAAAGCTTGCCCTTGTCCGAGATCCGGCCCTTGCCCACCGCCAGGACCTCGCCCTGCTGCGGCTTCTCCTTGGCCGTGTCGGGCAGCACGATGCCCCCCGCCGTCTTCTCCTCCTGCTCCAACACCCGCACGATCACCTTGTCCCCCATCGGCTTCAACTGCAACCCAGGCCCTCCCTTTTTTGGCTCCCGCCAGTTGGCGGTGCCCAGTCTTCGAGCCATATGATAGCCGGGACGGGACCTTTCGTCAATCCTCCGGTCGAGCGCAGTCCTGCACCGCACCGCGCCGCGCAGCAACTCCACGGCATGCCCCAGGGCCTCCAGCACCGCCCCCAGGTTCTCCCGCACCCCCCGGGGGCTGCCGGGCAGGTTCACGATGAGGCACCCGCCCCAGACGACCGCCACGGCCCAGGTCTTCCGGGGCCAGCCCTCCCTCCGCCGTTGCAGCCTATCGCCCGCTCTCCTCCGGCTCACCTCGGTCCCGCTGAAGTTCGCGTAGCCGTTCCGCAAGTTCCCGTGGAGTAACAAGCCGACATTCCTTACGGGCGAGGGCGGCACGGACGGGCAACAACCCGAAGTCCTTGTCGCCCGTACAAAAAAAGTCCGGCGCGAAACGAAGCGCGGTCGCCAAGACATTAACATCCTTGCTGTCTCTATTGCCTATGAGCCGCTTCGCCTCAAGCAGTACCGCACTATTCCACGGCACATCAACTATTCCGAAGCGGCTAGCCAGTTTTTCAAAATCGGCGATATATTCTTGCCATTTCCTGCTAACCTTCCTTCTCCCCTCCTCCAACGAATACTTCGCTAAGAACAAAGCCACCATGCCTTTTTCGGCCTGCCGGCTTATTTCTCCAATATTTGTCTGACAATCACCTCGATTGATGAACATCGAGATAACAATATTCGTATCGCAAAGAACCTGAAGAGGTTTTCTCCAGGTTCTATCTTGTTGGTCCAACTCCCTTATCCTTTTCACATGGCGGTTTGTCATATCCCATCTGCCTGAAATACTTACGCTCGTCGGTTATGCCCAACTCCTTCATTTCCAATTCCCGCTCCCGTCTGTCTGCATGGATATCCTTATTTACAATTTCGAGGATTTCATCCTCCGTAAGCTTAAGCCACTCTTCTAGGGTATACCCATAGCTTTCAGCGACTTCTTTTTGGAACGCGAGGTCCATCGTAGCGCACCTCTTTCAGACTCTCTCCGTTACGCTTCCCCAAGGGTCTCTTCACCCCCGCCTTGACGCCTCTTAGGATATCACAAGCGCATTCCTCGCGCAATCATCCTTGCCCCCGCCAGGGCGTCATCCGCCTCCAAACCGCCCCCTGCCGGAGTTTGGCGTTGACCTCCTGGCGCTGCCGTTCTTGCATACCCAATCGTTCTAAGCCTTGCTGGGCCAGCACCCTGCCCGTCCCGCACTTGCTTCCCTGGGCCGGGACGCCGGTCTCGGCGTGCTCTCCTTAACCGGCGTCCTTCTCCTTCGAAAACGGCCTCTCCCAGGCGAGACCGTTTCCTTCCGTCAATCCTCCGGTCGAGCGCAGTCCTGCACCGCGCCGCGCAGCAGTTCCACGGCGTGCCCCAGGGCCTCCAGCACCGCCCCCAGGTTCTCCCGCACCCCCCGGGGGCTGCCGGGCAGGTTCACGATGAGGCACCCGCCCCGGGCGACCGCCACGGCCCGGGTCAACATCGCCCGCGGGGTGTGCGCCGCCCCCTCCCGGCGCATGGCCTCGGGAATGCCCGGCACCAGCCGCTGGGCCACGTCCATGGTGGCCTCGGGGGTGACGTCCCGCGGCCCCAGCCCGGTGCCGCCGGTGGTGAGCACCAGCTCCATGCCCTCCTCGTCCGCCATGCGCCGCAAGGCCGCCGCGATGGCCTCCTGCTCGTCCGGCACCACCACATAGCTTTGCACCTCGCCGCCGATGCCGGACACCAGTTCCCGGATCACCGCGGCGCTGCGGTCCTCGTCCCGCTCTCCCCGGGCACCCCGGTCGCTGGCGGTGAGCACGCCCACCCTGATCATCACCGTCCCTCCCTCCCCCGCCGTCCGGCCAGGCACACCGCCATCTCCCGCAATTGCTGGGTCAGGGGATGGTGCGGATGCAGCAGGGCGTAGGCCGTCTGACGTCGGGCGGCCCGGGACACCCGGGGGTTGGCCTCCACGATGCCCAGGAGGGAAACCTCCAGCCCCAGGGACTTGCGGGCCATGGACCGGATCTGGGCCGCCCCCGCCGCAGCCAGGCGCGGCACCTCCACCCGGTTGAAGATCAGCCGCACCCGTGGTCGGCGCCCCTGCAGGGCCAGAATCTTCAGCACCCCGTAGGCGTCCAACATGGCCGCGGGATCCTCGCTGGTGACCAAGACCACCTCGTCGGCGGCCAATAGCGCCCCCTGCACGCCGTCGGCCAATCCCGCGCCCACGTCCAGCAGCACGAAGTCGTGGCCTCGGGCCAGCTCGTGGATGGCCTCGTGGAGCCGCCCCGTCCGCCAGCCGGTCAAATGCGCCGCCCCGGGATCCGCCACCGCCCCCGGCACCACCAGCACTCCCAGGGGACCCGGCAGGGCCACCTCCTCCAGGCGTTTTTTCCCCTCCACCACGTCGCCCAGATCGTAGTCGACGCGCAGGCCCAGGTGCACCGCCACGTTTCCCGTGCCCAGGTCCGCGTCCACCAGGGCCACCCGATGGCCCAGAGTGGCCAGGGATAAGGCCAGGTTCACGCACATGAAGGTCTTCCCCGTGCCTCCCTTGCCGCTGGTGACGGCCACGATGCGGCTCGACCGGTGCCGCACCAGGTCCCGCAGGGGCAGATCCTCCTCCAGCTCCAGCACCAACAGCGGGGTGGGCTTCAGGTGCCGGCCCAGGACCCGCGCCTTCACCGCGCCGTCCCCCGCGACGATCTCCAAAGACGTGCCCGCCTTGACCCACAGGGCGTGACCCTGGTCCCGGGGCACGCTAACCACCAGGTGCCGGTCCCGCACTCCCAAGATCTGGGCCGTGTGGGAGCGTGCGTCTGCGTCCAATCGCACCTCGAGCTGGGCGCGGCGCAACCAGTTGCCCGGCGTGGCCGATGCCCTCACAAAACCGCAGCCAGGAAGCCCACCCCTTCAGGGGTGGGAGGAATGGCCGCTTCCCTCCTCTCGATTTGCCATCCGTTGTTGTGCGGCAGGAGCCGGAAGTGCCGCCAGGAGATCCCCTGGGCCGTGCGCTTCCCGGCGGCGTCCTTCAGGTCGAAGGATCCCGAAAACCGCACGGCCACCGTGCCGCGCCAAGTGCCCGCATATCGGCCGGACGGCACCCGGACAACTGCCGCGTCCCCGGTCCGAAAGTCGTGGACCGACTTCGAGCGCGGACGGTGCCCCTTGGGGAAGCCGAACCGGTCAACGTTCGCCATCCGCCGGTGCCCGCGGCCCAGCGCCCTGAACACGACCACCTTGTCCGTGGCGAAGGCCAACCGCTCGGGAGTGGACGCCCCCACGCAGGCGGCGTCCAGACAGTGGTCCTTCGGCAGGCCGAACCTGGTGCGGTTGAACTTCGTTCGCCCGCCGGTACCCGTTTCCAGGGGCAGACCGAGGGTCCCCATCTGGCGCCAGAGGGCCCAGCGCGTCGCGTTCACCGCCGCGGCGTCCTTCAGGGGCGCCTTCGCCCTAGCCGCCACCCCGGCGCAGTTGGCGGCCCGCACCTGGTCGATCTCCCGCTTGGACGACCCCAGGACCGCCGCCCACTCGGCGGGCGTGCGGTCGTCCTTGTCGTCGTTGCACCCGTGGCAGGCGATGACCAGGTTCGACACCCGGTTCGTGCCACCGCGGCCCTTCGGAACCGTGTGCTCCACCTCCAGCGCCGGGTCCTTCGACAGGCCGGCGCAGTAGGCGCACTCGTGGCGGAACTTCTCCAGCAAGTACTGCCTGACCTCATAGCCGAACAGCGTCCCCTGCTGGTACTCAATCCCCTTGATCTCCGGGTTCTGCAGCAACTGCGTGTCAAAGCGGACGTTCTCAACGGAAATTTGGGTGATCGGCAAGAGCTTCGTCAGCTTGCCCACCACGCGCATGGTCTGTTTGACCCGGGCATCGAGCGACGGCGGCAGCCGGCCGTTGCGCCGGGCGCGACAGTCTAACCGGGCGGGCCGATGGCGCGTCTTGCGGCTGAGCCGGCTTCTCCTGACGCCACGGCGAACGTCCAGCCGCTTCTTGATCCCCTGCCTGTGGGCGATCTCCCCCAGAAAGACGGCCGTCGCATGGTCCTGGGAAACGAAGCGCAGCACCGCGACCCCCGTGACCTTCGATTCGGGATCCAGTTTCAGCCGCAACGGCTGCAGGGTGCTGCCTTCCCGAGTGCGGTCCTTGAGGCGTATGGTGAACGGCTCCGGGCA
>JAJZIM010000106.1 GCA_021810565.1 Bacillota bacterium | reverse complement strand
GACCGCCGGTTCGGCCGCCTGGCCCGTGGTGCGCCGGCTGCCTCGGTGGGTCCGGGCGCCGGGGGCGGGGGGATTGACCGCCGGCGGGCCCCCGGTGTCCGACGGGCCGCGATGGGGGCCGGGCTGGCCCCGCTGGAGCGGCGATGGAAAGGAAGGCGACGGGGCATGACCGGACGGGAACGGGTGCTGGCGGCGGCCGCCGGGGAGGAGCCGGATCGGGTGCCGGTGTTGCCCCTGGCGCGGCTGGCCTTCTACCGCTGGGCGGGGGTGGACGGGGGCGACCCGGAAGCCGAACCGCAAGGGTTGGCCGCGGCCCTGTTGGCCGGACGGGCGGTCACGGGGGTGGACGGCCTGGAGGCCCGGGCCAGCTACGACGCGGAGGTGGCGGCCCTGGGCGGTACTCTGTGGCGGCGTGCGGGTTTTTTGCCCGCCGTGGTTGAGCCTTGGTTGGTGGATTCCGAGGCGGATCTGGCCCGGCTGTCCTTCTCCTACCAGGCCACCCCCCTGGCCCGGGAGCGGGAGCTCTTGCGCCTGGTGCGGCGGGGGGCGCCCGATGCGGCCATCCTGTCCTACGTGCAGGGGCCGCTGCGGCTGGCCACCCGCCTGGCGGGGCCCGAGCGGGTCCTGCGGGCGCTGCTCAAGGAGCAGGACTTCCTGCGGCAGCTGCTATCCCGCGCCGTGGAGATCTCCGCGGCCAGAGCCCGGTCCTTGGCCGCCGCCGGAGCGGACCTGATCCAGGTCTCCGATCCCTACGCCTCGCCGGCGGTGATCTCTCCCGAGTGCTACCGGACCCAGGTGCTGCCCTTCGAGGCGGCCCTGGTCGCGGCGGTGCGGGAGGCGGGGGCGGTGGCGGTGCTGCACATCTGCGGCGACACCACGCCCATCTTCGACCTGATGCTGGAGACCCAGGCGGGGGTGGTGAGCCTGGACGCGCCGGTGAACCTGTTCTGGGCGCGCCGGCGGGCGGGGCGCGGTCGCTGCCTCATGGGCAACGTGCCGCCCCTGGCCTTCATGGGCGGCTCCCTGCGGCGGGCGGCCCGGGGGGGCGCCGAGGCGCTGCGCTGCGGCGGGCGGCGCGCCTTCATCCTCTCCGCCGGCTGCGCCGTGCCGCCGGAGGCCGAGGCCCCCTCGTTGCGGGTGCTGCGGCGGCTGGCCGACGCCTTCGCGGTCCCGGGAAGGCAGGTGGGCTAGATGAGTTGCGGCGGCTGGGCCAGCCACTGCCGAGAGGTGGCGGTGCACCCGGTGGACTTCCTCCCCACCGCGGCGGCGGCCGCGGCGGCGGTGCAGGGGCGGCGGCTGTACCGGGACACGCACTACCTGGCCCTGATCCGGGGAGACGAGGCGGCGGTGCTGGAGGTGGCGCCTGCCGCGGCGGACGGGGAGCTGTTCCGCCGGGTGGCCCAGGTCAAGGTGCTGGCCTGCGCTCCGGAGTGCCACTTCGTCCGGGATCCGGCGGTGGACGTGCTGTCCGCCTCCGCGCTGCACGCCGCCGCGGCGGCGCATGGGGCGCCCCTGGTGCTGGAGGGATCCTTCGGACACGTTAATTTCGTCTTGGCCGACGCACGCCGGAAGGTCACGGTCCTGGACGTGATCCCCCCCGAGCCGAAGCTCTTGGCTCAGGCCCAGGCCGCCCTGGACGCCTTGCCGCTGCCGCCCCTGCGGCTGGTTCCCCGGTACATCGACCTGGAGGCCATGGCCCGGGAGCTGCCGGGGGAGGAGGTGGTTTTCCCCTGTCGGGCGGCCGGGATCCGCCTGGATCGCCCGGTGCGCTTCTTGGACCAGGCGCCCCGGCTGGGCCGTAAGGCCGCCCTGGTGGGCTGCGACCGCTCGGCGGAGATCTTCGCCGCCCTGTACGGCTACGAGCCCTCCCGAGGGGATTTCTGCCCCCGCCGGCGCCTTGGGCAGGAGCGGGGGAACGGGTTGCTCCTGACCAAGTGCTGTCGTTTGCGGGGGGAGGTGGAGCACGGGCCGGGCTGGGCCCTGGTTCCCTGGGGCGCCTCCTTGGAGCAGGTGGGCCAGGCCCTGACCCGCTTGGTTCAGCAGGCTCCGGAATAACCGGTGCCATGGGTCAGGCCGGTCAGGTAGGCCAGGGCCGGCTCCGGGTCCGCAGGGTCCCAAAGGGCCAGATGGCAATCGGCGGGAGGACGCAGCCCCACCAGCAGGCGGCCCCACTCCTGGGCGGTGAGTCGGCTGCCATCGGGCCAGGGGCCCCGACCCGGGGCAAGTCCCAGGTACTCGCCCAGGTGCAGCCAGCGCGCCCCATAGGTCTGGCGCGAGGGGGGCAGGGGCAGCCCCAGGGTGGCGGCATAGGCCAGGTAGGCGAAGTCCACCCCGGCGTGGCGGGTGAGCTCCAGCCATTTCCAGGGGCGGGGGTTGAGGTCCAACAGGCGCCACTGGCCGTCGCGCTGGTCGCGCACGAACTCCACCTGGGCCAGACCTTGGTAGTCCAGGGTCTCCAGGAGGCGGCGGGCGAGGCCCTCCGGCTCGGGCCAAGGCTCCGACGCCACCATGGCCGCGGTGCCGTAGCGGGGCGGCCGCTGACGCAGTTTGCGGGCGGTGAAGGTCCAGGTGCCTTGGGGAGACCGGAAGACGCAGGCGGAGACCAGGCCGCCGCCGTCGTGGGGCACCAGCTCCTGGGCCAGGAAGGCGCCGGGAGAGTCTGCGAGCCGCTCCAGTTGCGCGGCGGTGCGGACCAGGCGGACCCGCGGCGCCCCGGCGCGGCGGGCCTTGAGCAGGCAGGGCAGGGCGGCTTGGGAGGGATCCTCCCAGCTGGCCGGCAGCGGGATGCCCGCGGCGCGGGCGGCCCGGTACAGGCCCACCTTGTCCAGCAGGTCGGCGGCCCGCACCCCCGGGAGCACCAGGCGCAGCGACGGCGGCAACGGCCCCGCGGCCAGGGCCTCCAGCCAGGCGTCCTGAGTGGGTATCACCACCGCACCGCCCAGTTCCTCGGCTAGATTGGCCAGGAAGGCCAGGAGCCGTTGGGGCCGGCGCGGCGAAGGGCAGACGGCGCGGCGGATCAGGTGCCGGGAGGCGAAGGCGGCTCCCCGGGGGTCCCGATCGACGCCGACCACGGGGATGCCCCGCTCGGCCAGGGAGCGGGCGACCGCCAGGCCGGCGAGATTGCAGCCGAGGAGCAGCGCGGGAGTCGGTGCGGCGGTGGACATGGGTAGATACCTCCGTGGGTTCCGGATGGAGCCAGGGCTTCGCCCTCGAGGGCGGCGGCTCCTGCCGAGCGGGGAAAAAAGAGCGGGGAGGGGTGCGAGATGAGCGGACGACGGCGTTGGTGGGTGTTGGCGGCGCTCAGCGCCGGCTTCTTCCTGAACTTCCTGGACCGGGGTGCCATCAGCGTGGCGGCGCCCTTCCTGGGACGGGACCTGCATCTGGACAAGCTGCAGTTGGGGGAGGTGATGAGCGCCTTCTTCCTGGGCTTCGTCTTGCTGCAGTTCCCGGCGGGAATGGTGGCGGACCGGCTGGGCCCCCGCCTGGTGGCCGCCGCGGGCATGGTCTGGTGGTCGGTGTTCACAGCGGTTACCGGCTTGGCCACGGGGTTCGGGCAACTCTTCAGCGTGCGCTTTCTCTTCGGCCTGGGAGAGGGACTGTATCCCCCCTCCTCCCTGAAGGCCCTGGCCCAGTGGTTCCCGCATCGGGAGCGTGCCACCGCCAACGGCCTGATGCTGTCGGCGGACCGGGCGGGTTTCGCCGTGGCCCCCCTGGTGGGGGTGCTGGTCATTGCCGCCTGGGGCTGGCGTCCGCTGTTCTGGCTGCTCGGCCTGCCGGGGTTGGTGGCGGCGGCCTGGATCTACTGGACGCAACGGGGCATGCCCGCGCCGCCCCGGCGGGATTGGCGTTGGCGCGACGTGGGGCGGCTCTTGGCCCTGCCAGCGGTCTGGTACCTGGCGGCCATGTGGTTCTTCTTCTACCTGGCCTTCTGGGGTATCTCCAGTTGGCTGCCCACGTATCTGTACCGGGACCTGCACGCCACGGTGTTCAAGATGGGGGTGGGGGCCTCCATCCCCTTCGCGGCGGCGGTGCTGGGCATGCTTCTGGGAGGCGTGCTGTCGGACCGCTGGGCGGCCGGCCGGCGCAAGCGCACCATCGTGCCGGCCCTGGTGCTGGCCGCGGCCTGCCTGACGGCCGGGGTGCTTGCCCACTCCCTGTGGCTCACCGTGGGATTGTTCGCCTTGGGGATGTTCTGCCACGCCACCGTGTCCAGCGGCTTCTATGCCGCCCCCGCCGACCTGCTGCCGCCCCAGGTGGTGGGGGGAGCCCTGGGGCTGGTAAACGCCCTGGGGATGCTGTCGGGAGTGGTGGCCCCCACCCTCTTCGGCTGGGTGGTGCAGCGCACGGGCTCCTACGCCGACGGCTTCTGGCCCTTGGTGGCCTCCCTGGGGGTGGCCGCCGTCCTCATGGGGATCGTGCCCGAGGGACGCACCATCCGGGGACTGTCTTGGCCGGTGCTGGTGCCCGACGGCTTTGGGGGCCAGGTGGCCTGGCCGGAGCTGCCGGCGGGCTACCTGCTGCGCCGGCGTCCTCAGGATGCCGGCCTGCCGGCGGACGGCTGCGTGCCCGACCGTCTGGCGCCGGGGCCGGCCCGCTGGCCCCACTGGCCGGAGGACGGTCCGCAGGATCGGGGCGGAGGGGAGGGGTGAGACGTGGTCCGAGAACCGGCGCTGGCCGGCATATTGCCGGTCCCGGGATATCTGCGGGAGCCGCATGGGGACCAGGCAACCAGCTTGGAGGGCGCCATGGGCACCGACGTGGGTGCGGTGGACGCCGTGGTCAACCTGGTGGCGGAAGTGGCGGCCCAGACCCAGCTGTTGGGCCGCAAGGCCGCCATCGAGGCCGCCATCGAGGCCGCCCGGGCCGGGGAGGTGCGCAAACTGGCCCGCCGCCCGCGGGATTCCGGGCCGGAGGCAGCGCAGCGGCTGGAGCAGGTCGAGCGGAATCTGGCCTTGATGGCGCAGCAGATCCGGCAGATCTCCGGGATCACCCGGGAGCAGGCCCCGGCGGCTGCCCGGCTGGCCCGAGGCGTGAGCGGCCTGGAATCCTTGAACCACACGCTGCGGGAGCTGGCCGACGCGGCGGTCCGGTGAGGAGGTGGGAAATCACCCGAAAGTAGTAGGAGGAACGGTGACGCCCGTGTCTAATTAGTGCCTATAGGGAAAGACCATGGCCCACCCGGGCCGGACCGGAAATGAGCATGGGGAGGGCGATGCAGGATGGACAAGGAGCAGGAGCCGAAGGACGAGGGGCTGTACCTGGTGCTTTTGAGCTCGGGCCTGGACAACCCGGCCCTGGCCCGCTCGGCGCTGATGTTCGCCACGGTGGCCAGGGCGGCCTACGACCTGCGCACGGTGGTGTATTGTGTGCAAAACGGGGCCGACGTGCTGGTCAAAGGGGGAGCCGAGAAGGAGCCGCCTTTGAAGCCGGGGCTGCCGACCATGAAGCAGCGGCTGGCGGAGGCGCTGGAGGCCGGGGTGGAGCTGCAGGTGTGCGAGGTGACGGCCATCAACAAGGGGATCCGGGAAGAGGACCTGATCCCAGGGGCACGGATCACCGGGGCGGCCACCCTCATCGATCTGTCCATGGACGCCGTGGGCTCCCTCAGCTTCTGAGGGGCCCCTTTTGCCCAGAAGTTTCAGAAAACTGGCACATGGTGACGCCGATGTTGCCGAGGACGGTAGATCAGCGGGAGGTGCACGGGATTGCAGCTGACGAGCCAGTACCATCGTCCGGTCTTCTACGGGGTGCCCGGTTGGGAGGTGACGGTGTTCTACCTGAGCGCCCTCTTGGCCGTGGCCATCCTGGCCTGGGGAATTTGGCTGAAGGTGTCTTTGTGGCTGGAGGGCGGTCCCGACCCGGCACCCATCCGGGGACCTCTGGACGAGGGTGGTGGCTGGCAGTTCGCGTTGCGTGCCCTGGCTTGGTTCTTTTCGGCGGACTGTCTCTTGGCCCGGCGGGTTTTCCGCCGCAGCTTCTACCGGGGCGCCAGCCTGTTGCTGGTGATGTGGGGCTTTCTCCTGCTGTTCGCCGGCAGCATCACCCTGGCCCTGAGCCACGACGCGGGGCTGCATTTCCTGCGGGGCGACGCCTACTACGCCTTCAAGCTGATCCTGAACTGGGCCGGGGTGGCCTTTCTGATCGGGCTTTTGCTCATGCTCACCCGCCGCTACCTGCTCACCGCGCGCCGGGAGCGGGTCAACGCCGGGGAGGACGCGGTGATGCTGGGGCTGTTCCTGGCCTTGGGCGTCACCGGCTTCCTGGTGGAGGGCCTGCGCATCGCCTCCCAGGGTCCCGCCTCGCCGGAGCTTTCCTGGTTCACCTTGGCGGCGGTCCTGGGGAATTGGTTTCTGGCCCTGGGGCCGGCGGCCGCCGCCTGGCACACCGCCCTTTGGTTCCTCCACGTGTACCTGGCCCTGTTCACCTTCGCCTACCTCCCCTTCTCCAAGCTGTTCCATCTGTACGCGGCCCCGCTGATCACCGGAGCCACGGCCCGGCGCCGCTACATCCACACCGGAGAGGAAGTGGTGACCCGATGAAGCCCCTGCGGAAAGAGGAGAGCGAGCCGCCGGTGCGCCTTTGGGAGGGGCTGACTCGGACGCAACTGGCCTCCCTGGACGCCTGCACCCGTTGCGGCCAGTGCATCAAGTGGTGCCCGGTGCAGGACATTCTGGGGGCGCCCGAGGTCTCACCGCCGGAGAAGATGAGTCTGTTCAAGGAGCTGTTGGCCGCCCAGCGGGGTGCCCGGGCGGTGCTCCTCGGGCAGCGGCCGGTGGATACGGCCAAGGTGGCGCGCCTGACCGACGCCCTGTACAAATGCACCACTTGCGGCGTGTGCGGCGAGTACTGCGAGGTGGGGATCAGCTGCATGCGCCTTTGGCCCGCCCTGCGGCGCAAGATGGTGGAGTTGGGGGCGGGGCCGGTGGGACCCCAGCGGGACACCCTGCGCATCGTGTGGGAGAAGAAGAACCCCTACGACCAGCCCCACGCCGAGCGGCTGGCCTTCCTGCCGGAGAACGTCCGGGTGGCCGAGCGGGCCGAGACCGGCTTCTTCGTGGGCTGTTCCGGGGCCTACCCGGCCAAGCCCATGGTGGCCGGGGCGGTGACGGTGCTGCAGGCGGCGGGGGTCGAGTTCACCATCCTGGACGACGAGTGGTGCTGCGGCTTCCCGCTGTGGGTGATCGGCGAGCACCAGAGGGTGG
>JAJZIM010000030.1 GCA_021810565.1 Bacillota bacterium | reverse complement strand
CCCATGGCCGACAATCCATGGTAATCATAACATCCGCGGTCGCCTCGCGCAAGCGGGATTGTCACCGCCCGCTTGACCCCCTCCCGGCTGCGCCTGGGAAGGGGAATGCGCGGGCGTCATGTTCAAGGCGGACAAGGGCGGGATCTTCATCAACCACCTGCGCACCCGTTCCTTCCATGGCATCTGGTCCTTCCTGATCACCGCCTTCCTGACCGCCAATCTGCTCAGCCTGTTCCGGGCGGAGCATCTGGCCGGGACACCCCTGGAGTCCCTGGGCACCGCCGGCATGATCCATAAGCTGCTCAGAATGCCAGGCCGGATCAACACTCAGGAGCAAATGACCGACATCATGGTTCCGTCAGGGCACCCGCTGGGCGATGCGCTCGTGAGATCAGGCTGTGGATAACTCGGGTCTCGGAGATTTCCTGCAAAAGTTAGGTGCCAGCAATACTACAGCGGCCGCCACGATCGGTTCAGGAAAGTTTCCTGGACTGATCCGTCGGTGGTGGCAAGTTTCCACCGCCGAAAACTGGCGCATCTGTTGGGGTAAGAGCCGCAAGGAGCCCCCGCGCCGTTACAGCGATCTTACAGCAAAAGCCCCTTCGGCGTGGAACATCCGTGGAACAAAAGAGCCGCAAACCCTTGCGGCTCTAGGCTTCGTTAGGTGGTGGAGCCGAGGGGGATCGAACCCCTGGCCTCATGAATGCCATTCATGCGCTCTCCCAGCTGAGCTACGGCCCCACTTGGACAGACACGATGATAAGCGCAGACGGGAAAAAAGTCAAGATCCGTTCATCGCCGATGAGCCCGCGTCATCTGGCCAAAGTCGGGATCCAACCTTCCACCGCCGCCCCCACGGTTAAGATCAACAACAGGCCCAGCACCAGGGCCGCCGTGTTCATCGGCCGCTTGCCCAACGCCCGATCGGCAACCGGGACGGCAGGCGGGCTACGCCGCTGCGACGGCGTCGACCGCGGCTCGTCCGCCGGGTAGATCAGGTCCAACCCGCAAAGGAGATTGCCCAGCCATTCCAGGGCTTTGGGCACGTCCCGCTCCATGATGATCGAGCCGTGCTGGGGCAGGATCGCCCGGATGGGCACCTGCTCACGCCGCAGCATGGCGGTGAAACCGGCCAATGCCCGATGTCCGGCCATGTAGTCGGTGTGGAAAATCTCCATGAAGCCGCTGTGAAGGTCGAAATCTTGCACAAACATCTGCCAATCCGCATTGACCGCGGCGAAGATGTCACCACTGAATAAAAATTTGGAAATTGGATCATAGGTAACGAAAGCTCCGGGGAAATGCATGAAGGGTGCCGGCAGAAAACGAAGCTTCGCTCCGTCGCCCAAGGGCAGCCAGCCGTCGTCGGTCTCCTCGATGGGACAGGTGAGGCCGTAATGGGGCAGCAGCACCGCCGCCCGGGAGTTGGTCAGCACCTTTATTCCCCCCTGCCGCTCCAGCCACAGCGGCAGGGAGCCGCACAGGTCCGGATCCTGGTGCTGCACCACGATGTGGGTGATTTTCTGCGGGTCCACCACCCCCTCCACCCGGCGTGACACCTGGTCGTAATGGAACCTGCCCCCCGGGTCGATGAGCACATTGGCGTCGCCGTGGCACAAGAGGTAGGCATTGCAGCGAAAATGCGTCGCCTCCTCGCTGCCAACCCAATAGACCCGGTGCCTGCCCGCCTCGAAGAGAAGAACCGCCTGGGAAAGATCCGGCTGCCCGCCGGCCAGCTCCTCCAAGGACACCATGCCCGCATCCCCTCTCAAAATTCGTCGTCGAGCCCGAGTTCCCGCGCCACCCGCTTCATCATCAGCCGCGCGGCGGCGGCCGCCACATGCCCGCCCACCTGCTCCACCGCAGACAGATAATGACGCACGTCCTCCTTGCTGGAGGCACTGTTGCGCCCCCCGGCCCCGATGAGCAGACCGGAACCCTCCAGTAGACGGTCCAATTGGTCCCGGTACAGGAGCATGGCTTTGGCGGCGTGGACCCGCACCACCTCCTGGTAGGCCGCCCCCGTTGCCGGTGGTGTCTTGGGTCGTACCGACGCGGGGGGGAGCACCTCGCCGATGGCCCGCAGGATGTCGTCCGCCGTGATCGTGGGGCCGATGCAGACGCCCCCGGCAGCAGCCGCGACCCGCTCCAGGTCCCGGCGCGCCGCCGCATCCATCCGGCCATGCAGCAAAACCATCCGGGTGCCGGTTGGCCCCACCTGCTCCATCAGCCGCGCCAAGGCCGCCGCGCTCCCCGTCGCCGTGGAGACCAGCACAACGTCCGGATGCCGCCCCGCCACCGCCCGGTAGGCCCCGGTGGTATCCTGGGCCCGGTCCACCACCTGCAGCTCATCCCCGGCTACCACCTGACCCATCCCCAGCCAGCGTCCGATCTCCGCCAACGCGGTGGCATCCACCAAGGTGATCAGACTTCATCCCCCTCCCGCCGGTGGCCGTCTTCTATAGCGAAATTTATTGCTATTCTTTCTATGCCTTATTGGCCTTCTCCTGCCTCCAAGACGAAAACACCGGAGGGATATTCCCTCCGGTGGTCCGTCGCACCTATTCCATCTGGGCCGGCCGCTCCCGCTCCGGTGGCGCCCACAGTCGCTCCAAGTCGTAGAAGCGCCGCTCCTCCTCCCGAAACACGTGGATCACCACCGAGCCGTAGTCCAGGAGGATCCATCTGCCCTCCCGGTACCCCTCCCGGTGGCGCAGCCGCTCCGGCAGCTCTTCCTCCAGGTAGTCCGCCACCGCCCGCCCCTGCAGGGGAGTCGTCACGGTGCAGATGACGAAGTAGTCGCATACCAAAGTGCTGGGCCGCAGGTCCAGGACGATTATATCCCGGGCCTTCTTCTCCTGGGCCGTACGCACGGCCAGATCCGCCAAGAGCCGTGCCTCCAACCGATCACCTTCCTCGCCGCCGCGTCAGCAGCAGCCAATTCCAGGTCTCCACCGAATGCGGATGAATGAGCATGCGCCGTCGGGTCAGGCTGTTGAGCGTCTGGGCCACCGCGGCCAGCACGGCCTCGTCAAGGTCGCCCTGTGCCGCCTCCCGCAGCTGCTCCACCCCCGCGTACCTACGCCCAGGCTCCACGGCGTCCGCCAGATACACCACCAGCTCCAGGTCCCCCATCCCCGGCACCCCGGTGGTATGGTTGGCCACCGCCCGGAGCAGCTCCGGATCGTCCAGGCCGAACTCCCGCTGCGCCATCACCGCGCCCACCGGACCATGCAAGAGGTAGGGCGCATGGAACTGGATCTCGTCCGCCATTATACCCGAAGCAGCCGCCACCCGCAACAATTCTTCCCCCGGCAATGGCTTGGCCAAGTCGTGGACCAGGCCGGCCAGGTAGGCGCGCTCCGGGGCCACCCCATGGCGAGCGGCCAGTCGCGCCGCGGTCTCGGCCACTCCCAGGGAATGGCGGCGGACCTCCTCCGGCAAGGCCCTGCGCACCCGCGCAACCGCCGCATCATCCTCCCAAAGAGCTGCGGCCTCCCCGCCGGAAGGCAAGGAGGCGCGCAGCTCTCCGCTGTCAGATCTCAATAGCGGCCCGGACGGGGCTTGGCCTCGTTAACCACGATCTCGCGTCCGTCCAACTCCGTGCCGTTCATGGCCTCGATCGCCTTGGCCACGTCCTCCTCGTCCACCTCCACAAACCCGAAGCCGCGGGAACGACCGGTCTCCCGGTCCGAGATGATGCGGCAGCCCCGCACGGGAACGTGCACCGAGAAGGCCTGCGCCAACCCCTCTTCCGTGGTGGACCAGGGAAGATTGCCTACGAACAAAGTCTTAATCAAAGGACGCTCACCTGGCACAAAGATGTGAGCAATACCGCTTGCCCACACGTCCTCCCCCTGACCAGGTTTTCGCCCCTTTCGGAATTGTATTTCCCGCCCGTGGACGGGCAGTTGGGGAGGGCTCGGATGCCGGATCCGGAAGGTACCCACCGTCTCCGTTGTGTCGATCTCCTACGGGTGTTGCGCCGATCCCGCTAACGGCCGCCGTCGCTCGCGCTGTGCAGTAGGCTGGCCCTCACCCTCCTTCTCCTTGGCCCCTTGCTATACTCAAAAGTGCCGTGGTCCCAGAGAACCAGGCACCCCCCTCGTTTCCTATGCCTCGCCATTGGCCGGCGCATCCAGGTAGAGGCGGCTCTTGGCGATGTAGTGCTCCACCGCTTCCGGCAGCAGGTACTTGATGGGGCCGTGCCGGCGGACCCGCTCCCGGATGTCGCTGGAGGAGATGGCCAGGGCTGGCACCTCCAGCAGGTGGATGCTGCGCACCAATTCCGGCGACAGTTTATGCTGCAGCACGTCCAGGTTCTCCAGGGAGTAGCCCGGTCGGGTGGCGGCGATGAACTGGCACAGGCCCAGCAGTTTGCGGGAGTCGTACCAAGTGCAGATCTCCAGGATGGCGTCCGCCCCGGTGATGAAATAGATCTGGGTGTCCTCCCCGTAACGGCGGTGGAACTCGCGGATGGTCTCCACCGCGTAGGAAGGGCCGGGGCGGTCCACCTCGGTCCGGGAGACCTCGAAATGCGGATTGGTGACCGTAGCCAACACCGTCATCAGGTAGCGATGCTGGCCGGTGCTGATCGGCTTTCCCTCCTTGTGCGGCGGGTGGCCCGCCGGCACAAAGACCACCTGCTCCATTCCGAAGCTCTGGCGCGCCGCCTCCGCCGTCACCAGATGCCCGTAGTGGATGGGATCGAAGGTCCCGCCCATGACTCCCAATACTTTCAAACACCATTCACCAGCCCCGCACTTGGTTATATACGCCGTCCGACACCTGATTCCTGCCGCTTATCGTCCGGTATGGAAAAGAAACTCCCGGTCGGCGATCCGCAGCCGGTCGCCCGCCACGGCACCGGCCCGACGCAAGGCCCGCTCCGCACCGCAGCGCCGCAGGTAGCGGTGCATCCTCACCATAGCCTCCGCGTCCCGAGGGTCGGTCATCAGCGCCCGCCGCTCCACCTCGGTCCCGGCCACCCGGAAGGCATCCTCCTCCCGGGATATCCGCCACTGGGGCACGGTCTCCTGCACCGCCTCCGCCGCCGTCGGGGTCAGCGCAGGCAGTGCCGCCAGCATCTCCCCCAGGCGGTGCAAGAGCGGCGCCACCCCCGCCCCCGTCCGGGCCGAGACCGCGAAGGCCTCCACCCCCTCCTCCTCCAGCCGGGCCGCAAAAGACGGCCACCGCCCTTGCGCCTCCGGCAGATCGTATTTGTTGCCCACCGCCACCCAGGGTCGGCCCAGCAACTGCGCGCTGTACAGACCCATCTCCCGACGCACCGCGGCCAGATCGCCGAAGGGATCCTCCCCGGCCAGATCCGCCACCACCACCAGCAGCCGGGTGCGTTCCAAGTGCTGCAGGAAGCGTTGTCCCAGCCCCTTCCCCCGGTGAGCCCCCTCGATCAGCCCCGGCACGTCCGCCAAGACGAAGGATGCGGCCTCCAAGGGCCGCACCACCCCCAGGTTGGGCGAGACCGTGGTGAAAGGATATTCGGCCACCTGGGGCCGCGCCATGGTGGCCGCCGCCAACAAGCTGGACTTGCCCGCGTTGGGCATGCCCACCAGACCGACATCCGCCAACACCCGCAATTCCAGGAGCAGTTCCCGCTCGCTCCCGGGCTCCCCCAACTCCGCCGTACGCGGCGCGCGCCGGCTGGGGCCGGTAAAACGCGCGTTGCCCCGCCCGCCCCGGCCGCCCCGGCACACGGTCGCGCGCTGCCCGTCGGCAAGCAGGTCCGCCAGCACCTCTCCCGTCCGGCGGTCGCGGATCACGGTCCCCGGAGGCACCCGGATGACCAGGTCCTCGCCCTGGGCGCCGTGGCGGAGGGCTCCCCGCCCGGGTCCCCCGTCCGCAGCCCGAAAGAAGCGCCGCCGCCGGAAGTCCTGCAGGGTGGACAAACGCGCATCGGCCACCGCGACCACGTCCCCGCCCCGGCCGCCGTCCCCGCCGTCCGGTCCACCCCGCGGCACATATTTCTCGTGGCGGAAGGAGATGGCCCCCGCCCCTCCGTCGCCGCTGCGCACGCTGACCTCGGCCCGGTCAGCGAACATCGTCCGCCCCAAGGGGGAAACGCAAAAGGGCGCAGTCCGTGCCATGCTCCACCCGCCCCGCCGCCGGCGGCAGGATCGCCACCCCGGATCCCGCGTCAGGCCGCACGGCCAGGGTGATCTCCCCCTTTAGCCGCTCGACTTGGAGCTCCACCCGGTCGGTGCCCGCGGCGGCCGCCGCCTCGATGGCCCCGTCCAACAATTGGCCTAGACACAGCAAAAGCTCCCGGGAGGGGACCCAGCCCCCCAACTCCGGGAGTTTCCAACTAAGCTCCATGCCCCGGCGCCTGGCCTTGGCATCGGCCACCAGGAGCAAGCAGGCCCACTCGGCCGGCAGCACGGACAAGAGCCGCTCCCCGGCGGCCAGCCAGGCGGCGGTATCCTGCAACGCCCGCCGGGCCTCCTCCGCACGCCCCAACTGCAGCCACCCCAGGGCCACCTGCAATTGGTTGGCGAATTCATGCATCTGTGACCGCACACAGGCCGCCTCCAACTCCCACCCCTCCATGCCCTGTATATCTCTTACGCCGGCTAGGAAGCGACGACCTCGGGCGGCACCACGCTCACCTGGCGCTTGGTCTTGGTCTTGGGGGAGAACCGCACCACGCCGTCCTTCAGGGCGAAAAGGGTGTGGTCGCGACCGATGCCCACGTTGGCCCCCGCCTCCACGCGGGTGCCCCGCTGCCGCACGATGATGCTCCCCGCCGGCACGAACTGACCGTCGTGCCGCTTCACGCCCAGGTACTTGGGGTTGGAGTCGCGCCCGTTGCGGGTGCTGCCCAAGCCTTTCTTGTGGGCAAACAGCTGCAGATCCATGCTTCCTACCTCTCCTCTCCGTGCTCCTCAACGCGCAAAGCCTCGAAGTGCTCCTCGGCGATGTCCCGCAACCCCGCCAGCGCCGTCTCCAGTATCGCCCGCGCCGCGGGTGTTCCGGCTTCCGCCGCCGGCAGAACACAACGGAAATAGCCGCTACGGCTCTCCACCGCCGGATGCGCTCCGGCCACCCGGGTCAGTCCCAAGGCGGCGGTCTGGACCACCGCCGACACCGCGGCGCACACCAGATCGAACCCCGCCGGCCCCTTGCCCGCATGTCCCCGCAACTCCAGGGACACCGCCTCGCCCGCCGCGTCGCGGCGCACCACGGCTCGGATCATCCTACTGGATCTGGATCTCCTCGATGCGCACGCAGCTCAACTCCTGACGGTGCCCGAAGCGGCGCCGGTAATTCGTCTTCGGCTTGTACTTAAAGCCGATGATCTTGGGGCCCCGCACCTGCTCCACCACGCACCCCAGGGCCTTGGCCCCCTGCACCACGGGCGTCCCCACCTGCACCTGCCCGTCGTCGCCGCTAACCAGCAGCACCCGTTCGAACACGCAGGGCTCTCCCGCCGCCTGGGGCAGCTTGTCCACCACGACGAGCTCACCCGGCCGCACCCGATACTGTTTGCCGCCCGCCTCCAGTATTGCGTACATAAACATCCCGCCTTTTCACATGTCGTGCCGATCGTTGATTTTAACACAGCCCGGCGCGGCTGTCAAAAAGGGCCGGACCCTCAACCGGCCGAGGGCACCCGTCGCTCCGGCAGCG
Organism: Bacillota bacterium; assembly: GCA_021810565.1. GTDB lineage: Bacteria > Bacillota > Sulfobacillia > JAJZIM01 > JAJZIM01 > JAJZIM01. The sequence goes on along the minus strand of JAJZIM010000030.1, from coordinate 27,787 downwards.
CCCCCACGATCCGTCCTTTGGCATAGGTCCGGAAGGCCCGGACGATTTCCACCTTGACCCGCTCCCCCACCGCCTCGGCTCCGCCCTCTATGTTCACCACGTATCCCTCCACCCGGGCGATGCCGTCCTGCGGGTTGTTCACGTGGGGCTCCTCCACCTTCAACTCCAGCACCTCCCCCGCGTGCACCGGCAGGGCCATACGCTCCACCTCGTCCCGTTTGCCCGTGGCACGCACGCGCATCCCCTCCAGGTGCGACTGCTCCGATCCCCGGATGAAGATGGCCCGCCCCGTCTCCTGCTCCAGTTCCTTCAGGTTGGCCCCGCCCGTGCCGATGAGCAGCGCCGCCACCGAAGGATGGACCTCCACCAGGATGGCCTCGTGCTCCGATCGGAACAGCATCTCCTTGAGCTCCCGGCGAACTTTGCTGGCCATGGTCTCCTCGGCCAGCACCCGGCCGCGGCCCTCACAGTAGGGACAGGGGCGCAGCAGCTCCGCGCCCAGGCCCTGGCGCACCTTCTTGCGGGTCATCTCCACCAGCCCCAATTGCGTCAACCCCAGGACGTGCACCGTGGTGCGGTCCCGCTTCAGGGCCGTCTCCAGGGTGGACAGCACCCGCGCCCGATGTTCCGCCGACTCCATGTCGATGAAATCCACGATGATGATCCCGGCCAGGTCCCGCAGCCGCAACTGCCGCGCGATCTCCTCCGCCGCCTCCAGGTTGGTCCTGAGCACCGTGTCCGCCAGATTCGTGCTGCCCACGAACTTCCCGGTGTTGACATCGATGATCACGAAGGCCTCGGTCTGGTCGATGATGATGTAGCCGCCGCATTTCAGCCAGACCCGCCGCTTGATTGCCTTCTCGATCTCTTCCTCCAGACCGTGGGCCTGGAAAAGGCTGCGCTCCCGGTTGCTGTACAGCTTGACCCGGTCCTTGAGCTGGGGGGACATCATGTCCAAGAGCTCCTGCACCCGCTCGTACTCATGGGGAGAATCGATCCACAGGCGGTGGATCCCCTCCGTGAACAGGTCGCGCACGATGCGAAAGACCAGTCCCAGGTCCTTGTACAGCATGCTGGGCGCCGCGGTGGCGTGCTCCCGGTGCTGAATCTTGGTCCACAACCGCTTCAGAAACTCCGCGTCCCGGGTCAGTTCCTCCTCGCTGTGTCCCTCAGCCACCGTGCGGACAATGATGCCCACGCCGGGCTGCTTGAGCCGGTCGGCGATGGCCCGCAGCCGACCGCGCTCCTTGTCGTCCGCGATGCGCCGGGACACCCCCACGTAGTCCATGGTGGGCATGAGCACCAGGTAGCGTCCCGGCAAGGTGAGGTTGGTGGTCACCCTGGCCCCCTTGGTCCCGATGGCCTCCTTGGTGACCTGCACCACGATCTCCTGTTTGGGCTTGAGGATGTCCCGGATGTTGCGGGGCCGGATCTTCTCGCCCGGATCGTCCTCCTTCCACACCGCCCCCGTGTCCCCGACGTACAGGAAGGCGTTGCGCTCCGCGCCGACATTGACGAAGGCCGCCTCCATGCCGGGCAGCACGTTCTCCACCCGTCCCTTGTAGATGTTGCCCACCAGCCGTTGGGCTATCGGATGCTCCACAAAAAGCTCAGCCAGCTGACCATCTTCCAAAAGGGCTGCCCGAACCTCGAAGGGTTCCACGTTCACCATGATCTCCGTGGGCATAAATCTCCACTCCTTTTGCGAAAGCCACCTCCCGCAACGGTACCAGCCGGTCTCCCGCCGCGGTCAGCAGCCGGCGGCGATGCACCGCCGTCGTCCGCAGGGCGAAACCTTCCGCCGTGCCCTCGGCCAATAGCTTCAATACTTCCTCCGGCCGGACGGTGCCGTGTCCGCCTGCGGTGAGGCGCAGTTCCAGCTGCAAAACTCCCCCGTGCTCGGCGGCGTCCGCCGACCGGATGCCGGGACGCAGATCCACCAGGCCTTTGGCCCGGGCAAAGGGCAGACTGGCCTGCGCCAGGAGCAAGTCCGCCGCGCGGCGCAGGTGCACCAGATCCCAGGGGCCGGGGCACAAGGCAATCCGGTAATCCGCCGCCGCCACCCGAGGCTCCAAGGCCTTGGCCTCCAAGAGCACCGCCGCCTCCAACAGCCGCAGCCCCTCAGGCAGCACGCTGGCCAGCCGGCGCGCGTCCGCGGCGGCACACGGCGCGGCCAGCCCCGCATCCAGGTACTCGTCCTCCCCCACCATGCCCAAAGGCAAAGCGACCGCCACCGCCAAGCGGGGATGGGCACTGTAGCCGCGGGTGAGCTCCAAGGGCAGGCCGGAGCGGCGCAGGGCGCGCTCCAGGGCCCGCAGGGTGTCCAAATGCGACAGGAAGCGGGCCGGCCCCTCTTTGACAAAGCGCACTCGCAGGGTCAACATTCGACCTCCGCCTTAAGCCGGACATCCACCGGCAGCTCCTGGCACACCCCGCAAAGATAGCAGCCCTCCCAGCGGCAGTCCGCCGTCGCCTCCCCGGTCAGCGCCCGCTGGTTTTCCTCCCAGAGAAACTCCCGGGTCGCCCCGCTGTCCAGGTGATCCCAAGGAAAGATCTCTTCCGGAGAGCGGCGGCGGGCATTGTAGAAAGCGGGGTCCGCTCCCGCGGCCCGAAAGGCCTCCTCCCAAAGCTCCGGTCGGAAATGCTCCCCCCAGCCGTCCAGCCGGCAGCCGTGGCGCCAGGCCTCCTCCAGCACCGCCGCCATCCGGCGGTCGCCCCGGCTGAAGGTCCCCTCGATCCAAGACGGGCCCACCTCGTGCCAGCGCAGGGACAGCCCCCGTCCCCTCAGGACGCGCCGCAACAGGGCCTGCTTGGCCAGCAGGGTCTGGGGCGGATCCTGGGGCTCCCACTGGAAGGGCGTGTGGGGTTTAGGCACGAAGGAGGATACGCTGACCGTCACCTGGCTGCGGGAGCCTCCCAGATCCCGTACCCGGCGGGCCAGTTGGGCGATGGCCGCCACGTCCGCCTCCGTCTCGGTGGGCAGGCCGATCATGAAATACAGCTTCAGCGCCTCCCAACCCTGGGAGAAGGCCGCCTGAGCCGCCGCCATCAGGTCCTCCTCCCGCACACCCTTGTTGATCACATCCCGCAACCGCTGGGTTCCCGCCTCCGGGGCGAAGGTCAGGCCCGTCTTGCGGGGTCCCCGCACCGTCCGCGCGAGCTCCACGGAGAAGGCATCCACCCGCAGGGACGGCAGGGAGACGGCCTGCCCCCGGGGGGCCAGATCCCGGGCCAACTCCCGCGCCACTCGGTCGATTCCCGAGTAGTCGGCGGTGGACAGCGAAACCAAAGACACCTCGTCGTAGCCGGTGTGGGCCAGGATCTCCTGGGCCAGGCGCACCACCGCCCGGGGAGAACGCTCCCGCACCGGCCGATAGATGATGCCCGCCTGGCAGAAGCGACATCCCCGGGTGCAGCCCCGGAAGACCTCCACCATGGCCCGCTCGTGGATGGCCTGGACCGAGGGCACCACCGGGTAGGTGGGATAATCCAGCTCATCCAGGTCCGCCACCACCCGCTTCATCACCCGGCTCGGCGCCGGGGCGACGGCCTGGACGGCGGCCACCGTTCCATCAGCCCCGTAGCGCACCTGGTACAAGGAAGGCACGTACACCCCTGGGACCGCCGCCAGGCGGCGCAGCCGATCCTCCCGGGACCGCCCCGCCGACTCCCGCCAGCCGTCGACCAGCTCATGGACCACCTCCTCTCCCTCTCCCAGTACGAAGCAATCGAAGAAGGGCACCAGAGGTTCCGGGTTGAAGGCGCCCGGCCCTCCTCCCACCACCAACGGGTCGCCCTCGCCCCGGTCGGCGGCCTGCAGGGGTATGCCCCCCAGGTCCAGCATGTTGAGGATATTGGTGTAGGTCAGCTCGTACTGCAGGGTGAATCCCAAAATATCGAAGTCCCGCAACCCTCGGTGGCTCTCCAGGGCGAACAGGGGCAGGCCCCGCCGCCGCAGAACCGCCTCCAGGTCCGGCGCCGGCGCAAACACCCGCTCCGCCAGCGTGTCCTCCCGGCGGTTCAGCTCGTGGTACAGGATCTGCAATCCCAGGTGGGACATCCCCACCTCGTACAAGTCGGGAAAGGCCAGGGCAAAAGTGACGTCCACCCGATCCCAATCCTTGTGCACGGCATTCCACTCGCTGCCCACGTAGCGGGCCGGTTTTTGCACTGAAAGGAGGATTTCCTCCAACCTAAGACCCCCGTTGTCGCTCCCTAGTTTCTACTATACACGAGGCGGCCCCAAAAAAAAAGTCGAGCCTTAGGAGCGCCGCCCCAGAATCTCTCCCACGGTGCGCCAGCCCCCCTCCCCGGCCATCGCTTCCAACAGTTGCGCCTCGCTCAGGCAGCCCTGCGGCTGCAACTGCCGGTCCACCACCCACAACAGGTGGTAGCGGCCCGGCAACAGGCGGGAAAGCACCTGGGCCGCGGCCAGGTCCTCCCGCACCAAGAGGTGCTCCACTCCCGCCACCCCCGCTTCCTGGAAGCGCCGCCGCTTGTCCACCAAGTCCCGCATCGCCCGGTACATGCCCGCCGTCTCCTCCTTCCGGCAGCTGAAGAACAAGAAAAGCGCCAGTACCAGCAGCGTCGGCGACGCCGCGCCGAGGGCCAACCCCGCCGCTCCACCCGCCGCCAGCACGCCGGCGGTGATCCGGCCGCTGACCACCAACCGCTCCCCCGCCCGCCGGTAGCCCAGGGCCCGGGCCAGGTACAACCGGTAGATCCGCCCGCCGTCCAGGGGCAGGGCCGGTAGGAAATTTCCGCAAGCCATGCCCAGATTGACTTCCAGAAAGAAGTTTCCGAGCTCGCCTTGCAAAAAGCCCCACCGCCGCAGGAGAATGGCCAGCCCCGTCAGGAAGAAGTTGTGCAGCGGGCCGGCCAGGGCCACGGTGGTCTCCACGAAGGGATCCGCGCCCTCCAGGGTCGGGAGCCTGGCCACCCCCCCGAAGGGCAAAAGCTCCACCTCCTGCACCGCCAGACCGTAGCCCCGGGCCACCAGGACGTGGCTCAACTCGTGGCCCAAGACCACGGCCACCAGGATCAGCACCGGACGCAAAAGGCCCAGGAAGGCGTACGCTGCGAGGAACAGCAGGAAATAGGGGTTTACCCGCAACCGCACGCCGAACAGGCTGCCCAGCACCATCGGCTCAGGAAGCCGCCGACCAGCCTCGGAAGAAACGGCGCTGCAGCGGGTCCACGGCGTGCCCCCCGGCCTGCACCTCGAACCGTAGCCCCGCAGTTCCCAAGGTCCCGAGCCGCTGCCCCTGCGCCACCTTTTGTCCGGCGCGCACCCGCACCTGCGCCATGCCGCGGTATTTCGTGGTGATCCCCCGGCGGACCACCGTCACGAGGGCGGCACCCGCCGAGCCCACCCGCCCCGCCATAGCCGCCCGCACCGCGGTCCCCGGCTTCGCCCGGATCAGGATGCTGCGGTGCAGCACCGGCCCACCGGTTCCGCTCCACCAGCCGAAGGGCCTGTATAGCACCCCGTCCACCGGGATGATCATGCGCCACGGAGCGGAGGAGGGCACCACGCCCAGGTCGCGCGCCGCGGCTTCCCCCCGGCGCGCCAGCCGCGCCGCCGCTGCCGCGAAGTCGTAGTCGGTGCCCACGGCCCGGGACACCAGAGCTTCCGCCCGGCCCGCCACCGGACCCGGGAGATATCCGGCGGACCACGCCAGCACCCCCAGGAGGGCCGCCGCCAGGGCCTGCCGTCCCAGGGACGACCGGCCCGCCAACACCCGTCCCCCTTGCCGCCGCCAGATCCGCCCCAAGCTTGGCGCGCCCCCCTCTCCCCCCCATGTCTATGGGAGGGAGCCAGGCCCATATGCCAAGCCTCAGCTGCCGGGGCGGTCCTCCCGGAAGGTCACTGCGGTAAGCCGCTCCCACTCGGCGTATTCCCGTCCGTCCGGAGCGGGGACGCGTCGGGCGGCGGGGCCGAAGCCGGTTTCCAAAAACCCGATGTCGTAGGAGGAGGACCGGACCCCGAAGAGCACCAGTTCCTGCTCCCCGTTCGCTCCCGGGACCAGCCGTCCCCGCAGCTCGTTGCGCTCGCTCTCGCGCAGGGCCCCCACCAGCTGCTCAAACTCCGCGGCAAAGCGCAATCCCTCCAGGTGGTTGTAGATGACCTTCATGAGGTAGGAGACCTTGATGTCCAGATAGGCTCCGGCGGGATCGACGAAGGCGGCGTTCTCCCGCAGCTCGGCGGCCATGCCCATGCCTACCACCCCCCCACGTCCCATTCCAGCACCGCCGCCGCCGCTCCCGCCGTGATCCCGGTCACACGCCGCCGTCTTTGTCCCCTCCCCCGGGCATATACCCCCTAACGGGGGAAGAGGGGCATGGAAGGCAAAACCACCCTGCGGGTGAGCGTGGTCCTTAAGTCCCTGCGGCAGGAGCTGCTCCTGGATCGCCGGCTGACCCCCCAGGCGACCGCCATCGCGGCCCCCACGGTGCACTCCGCGGCGGCCGTTTTCAACCCGGTGCGGTTCAGCCGCGGCGTGGCCGGAGAGGGCCTGATTCGGACCATCCTGCTCTACCCCGCCGCCGACGGCCGCCGCCACGCCCAGGAGGCGCAGTGGCCCTTCAGCATCTTGTGGCCGTGTTCTGCCCTGCCTGCCGGCGTCCGTTTGGAGGCCCGGGCCGGCGTCGGCACCGCCCATGGATCGTTGGAAGGCGGTATGCTGCGGCTGCTTTTCATCCTGGACTTGGCCGTGGACGTCCTGGAGGAGCGGGATTTCCTGCTGGTCGACGGCCGGCTGACGCCCCCCTAGCAGCGCTCCCCCGGCTTACCCAGGTAGCGGTCCACCACCTCCATGGCGCAGTACGGACCGCACATGCTGCACCCGGTTTCGTCATCCGGGGTGCGCTCACGCCGATAGCGGCGCGCCTTCTCCCCGTCGATGGCCAGCCGGATCTGACCTTCCCAATCCAATGCCTTGCGCGCCCGAGCCATGGCCAGGTCCCACTCCCGCGCTCCCGGCAGCCCCTTGGCCAGATCCGCCGCGTGGGCGGCGATGCGGGCGGCCACCACACCGTCCCGCACATCCTCCAGGGAGGGCAGACCCAGGTGCTCCGCCGGCGTGACGTAGCACAAAAAGTCCGCCCCGGCCGCCCCCGCCAAGGCCCCGCCGATGGCGGAGGTGATGTGGTCGTAGCCGGGAGCCACGTCGGTCACCAAAGGACCCAGCACATAGAAGGGCGCTCCGTGGCACACCGATTTTTGCAGTTGCACGTTGGCCGCCACTTGATCCAGGGGCACGTGCCCCGGTCCCTCCACCATCACCTGCACCCCGGCCCGTCGACACCGGTCCACCAGCTCGCCCAGGATCAACAGCTCTTGCACTTGCGCCCGGTCGGTGGCGTCGGCCAGGCACCCCGGACGCAGCCCGTCGCCCAGGCTCAAGGTGACCTCGTGCGCCCGGGCGATCTCCAGCAGGCGGTCGAACTGCTCATAGAGGGGGTTCTCCCGGTCGTGGTGCAGCATCCAGCCGGTCAGAAAGGCCCCGCCGCGGCTGACGATGTCCGCCACCCGACCCTCCCGGCGCAGCCGCTCCACCGTCTCCAGGGTCACGCCGCAATGGACGGTCATGAAGTCCACGCCGTCGTCCGCCTGCTCCTCGATGGCCTGGAATAGATCCTCCGCCGTGAGCTCCACCATGGATCCGCGCTCCTCCAGGGCGTCCACCGTGGCCTGGTACACCGGAACGGTGCCCACCGGCACCGGCGAACGCTCCAGGATGGCCCGGCGCAGGAGGCGAAAATCCTCCCGCCGTCCGGTGGACAGATCCATCACCGCCGTGGCCCCGGCCTCCAAGGCCACTCGCAGCTTCTCCAGCTCCCGCTCCGGCGCGGGAAAGTCCACCGAGGTGCCCAGATTGGCGTTGACCTTGGTAGCCGTTCCCTCCCCGATGGCCAGGGGGTCCAATGTCCCGTGGGCCGGATTGGCGGGAACCACCACCCGCCCCGCCGCCACGCCGCGGCGCAGCGTCTCCGGGTCCAGGCTCTCCCGCCGGGCCGCCCGTAGGATCTCGGAGGTGATCTCCCCCGCCGCCGCCCGCTCCATGATGGTCATCGCTCCGCCACCCCCTTCGCCTTGGCCAGGTAGCAGCGCATGTCCTTGCCGTGGCGCACCTGCCGGGCCAGCATCGCGGCCGCCGCCGCCACATCCGGCTGTCCCACCACCGCCGACACCACCGCCACGCCGTCCGCCCCCGCCTGCACCACCTGGGCCGCGTTCTTGGGTCCGATCCCGCCGATGGCCACCAGGGGCAGGTGGCTCACCCGCCGCAGCTGCCGCAGCCGCTCCAGTCCCACGGGGGCTCCCGCGTCGGCCTTGGTGGCCGTGGCGAAGATCGGTCCCACCCCCAAGTAGTCCGCCCCTTCCCGCTGGGCCCGCAAGGCCTCCCCTTCATCGGCCACGGACACCCCGATCAGCAGCCGCGGCCCCACCACCCGCCGCGCCGCCGGCAGGGGCAGATCGTCCTGGCCCAGATGCACTCCGTCGGCCTCCAGGGCCAAAGCCAGATCGGCGCGATCGTTGACGATGAAAAGCACCCCGTGCTCCCTGGTGACCTCCCTGAGGCGCCGCCCCACCCGCAACAGCTCCCGCACCGGCAGCTCCTTGTACCGCAGCTGGATGGCCGTGGCCCCGCCGCGGATGGCCGCCTGGGCCACCTCCACCGGATCCCGTCCGCCCTCCCAACGCCGGTCGGTGATCACGTACAGGTCCAGGCATGGATCAGGCAAGCTCCCGAACCCTCCCCTCCGCATCCACCGCTGCGGGGGTCAAAAGATGCACGGCGTCGAAGAAAGCCGCCTTGTATGCCCCCGGCCCCGCCTGGGTTCCGGCCGCCCGTTCCCCCGCCAGGCCGAAGGCGGCCATGGCCGCCACCGCCGCCCGCCAGTGGTCGGAATCGCAGGCGCAGAAGGCCCCAAGGACCGAGGCCGCCATGCAGCCGGTGCCCACCACCGTACCCATGCGGGGGTGACCGTTGCCCACCAGGGCCGTGCGCCGCCCGTCGCTCACCGCGTCCTCGGGTCCCGTCACCACCGCCACCGTGCCGTAGTTCCGGGCGAAGTCCCGGGCGATGTCCGCCGGCTCCCCCGCGGCTCCGACGGACTCCACACCCCGCACCTGTCCGGTCCCGCCTGCCAGGATGGCCATCTCGCCGGCGTTGCCCTTGACCACGGCCACCTCCAACTCCCGCAGCAGGAGCTTGGCGCTCTCGGTGCGCAGAGCCGTCGCCCCCGCTCCCACGGGATCCAGCACCACGGGCACGCCCCGCCGATTGGCCTCCCGCCCCGCCAATAGCATAGTGTCCACCTGCTTGCGCGACAAGGTACCGATGTTCAGAACCAGGGCGGAGGCTAGGGCCACCATCTCCACCACTTCCTCGGGAGCATCGGCCATCACCGGCAGCGCTCCCAGAGCCAGGGTCACGTTGGCGCACTCGCTGATGGTCACCTGATTGGTGATATGGTGCACCAGCGGCCGGTCAGCGCGGATCTTCTCCAGTATCTCCCCGTTGGTCATGGACCGTCGCTCCTTTCCCCTCCGTCGCATCCAGGGCCTCGTAAAGCCGCTGCTCCAGCCCGTAGGCACGAAATCGCAGCTCCTTGAAATGCGGGGCGGCGTCGGGGGATGCCAGCTTGCCGAACTCCTCCAAGGCCCGCAGGGCCTCGGCCACCCGCCGGGCGTTGGCCGCCGCCAGGTCCGCCACTCCCGCGCGTCCCTCCCACGGTGAGTAGGGGGCGCCCACGTCCCCCGCCGCATCCCGGGCCGCCACCAAGCGGCGCCGTCCGCCCGGGATCACCTGAGCCGCCGCCGCCAGGTCGTGGCGCAGTTCCTTGGCCGCCAGCGACAGCTCCCCCCGGTCCAGGAGGAAACGCCCCAACTCCTCCAGCACCCGCAACCCCTCGGCGGCGCGGTTCAGGTTGGCATCCAGGATCCGGTATATCCGGCGCTGCTGCTCCACCCCACCACCTCCCCTAAACAGAAAAAGGCGGCACCGCCAGGCGCGCCTCTCCAATCGCCCTTCTCCCTGGGCCGGCATTACCCGGCCGGTATGCGGGTCAGGTGCTCGCGAGCCCTTTCTCAGCCCCTCGGCAGGAGCTCCCCGGTGCCCCGATTATACCCCTTCGCCTGGCGGCGGTCAACTCACCCGCCCGGCCACGCCGTGGCGATGACGCTCCACTCCGCCGATGAGGCGGTGCCCCAGCGGTAGAAGGAGATGCCCTCCGCTCCGGCCGCCCGGGCGGCGCGAACCGCCGCGCGCTCCTCCAGCCCCGTGGGACTGTAGGCGCCGGTGGCGCCGTTGCCGTACATGTCGTAAGCCTGGGCCGCGATGCTGACGGGCAGGGTGGGATCGCCGCTCAGGCTGCGGATCTGGCTCACGCTGTCCGCCACGTACTGGTACACCTGCTGATAGCTGTAGCCGGCCTGGACGGCGTGCCAGTAGTCCATGGGCGCGAAGACCTGGGTGTAGGGGGCCAGGGCGGCGAAGGGGAAATTCGGCCGCATCTGGGGCGGGTAGGTCACGGCCACCAGGGGCCGCTCAGATCCCAAGGACGCCGCCAGGACTTGGGCATAGGGGGTCACCGTCTGGGCCGTGATCTGGTTCCCCTCCAGGTCCGCCGCCACCCCGTCCGCGCGCACGCCCCAGGGAGTGGTGAAGGAGGCCGCCTGTCGGGCCAGGGCGGTGTCGGCGGCAGGGTTCGTCAGATCCGCATACACCCAGGCCAGCACGGCGATGCCCTGGGCATGGGCCTGGGCCAGGAAGGACTCCAGAGCCGGTCCCCCATAAAACCCATCCCGGGAGGTGGCCACCTCCAGGTAGAGGTAGCGGATCCCGTCCGCCTTGGCCTGGGCCAAAAGCTCGCCCGGGGCGTTGCCCTTCCAGTCGGCATACATCAGCCACATGCCCTTCCCGGCGGTGATGGCCGCCGGGGAGGCCACCGCCCGCACCCGCAGCACCACCGGCGCATAGCCGGGTGCGGTCACGGTCACGCTTCCCTCCCCCGGGCTCCCTGCCGTGAAGGTGGCCACGGTGGACAAGCCGCCGTAGCTGCCGTCTTGAGGGGTTAGCACGCCCGGCAGGCCGGCCGCCTGCACGCCGACCTGGAAGGAACCCGGCACCGGGTTGCCGTAGCGATCCACCAGGGACGCCCGGATCTGGGCCTTTTCCCCGCTCACCAACACCCCGGAGGGCGCCAGCTCCGTCTGGAAGCCCACCGCGGGACCCGGCTGCACGGTGAGGGACGCCCCTGCGGACGGTGCAGCGTAGCCGGGAGCCGTCGCCTGCAGCCCGTAGCTGCCGGCCAGGGTCTCCTGCAGCGGGAAGGACGCCGTGCCGGAGACGGTGTCGGCGGTGAATTGCTGCTGCCATCCCCCGGGGGCGGTCACCGTCAGGGTGACCGGCACCCCCGAGGGTGAACCGCTCAAGTCCACCGGCACCGTCTGGGTGCTCCCCGCCGTCGCCACCGCGCTGGGAACCGGAAAGGACATGCGGCCCAGCACCGGGTTGGTCACCGTGAGATCGTCCGGCTCGAAGGCCCCTCCCACCGCCGTGATGACCAGCTGCGCCGTCCCCGGCTGGGCCCCGCCGGTGAGCTGCCAGCTGCCGGAAGCGGTACCGGCGGCCACCTGGACCACTCCGGAAGCAGTCGAGTACACCACCAGCGGCACGCTGACCCCGCCCGGCTCCGTCACCCGGAGGCTGCCCGTGGCCCCGGCGCTCAGCTGGGGCGGCGCCGTGGCGGTGAGCGTCCCCAAGGGCTGCCCCACCACCCGGAAGTTGAAAGACGCCTCAGTCAAGCCAGCCGCGGTGGCGGTGAGAGTGTAAGAACCGGTGGTGAGCCCCGCGAAGGAAAAGGAGGCCGAGCCGCCTTGATCCTGCACCGTGGCCGTTTGGGCAGCCGGGCCTTGAAGGGACAGCGCCACCGACCGGCCGTTGTCGGCCGGGTCCGGCTGTCCCGACGCCCCCAGCACCTGCACCTGTCCCCTCAGGCTGTGTCCCTCAAGGAGCACGGCGGGCAAGGCGCCAAAGGCCAGGGAGGTAGGCTGATGCACCGCCACCTGCACCGTGGCGGACAGGTGGGTTCCCGGCACCGTCACGGTCACCGGAAAACTGCCGCCCGCGCCGGGGGTGAAGTGGGCCACGGTGGCCGTGAGGGCAGGATCATAGCTGGACTGCAGTTGGCCACCGGGAGCGGCCCAGCTCACCGGCACCGGCAGCACGAAGCCGTGGGCGTCTTGCACCAACGCCCACAACCGCACCGGCTGTCCTGCGTTGACCGTAACTCCGGCAGGTCCCGCCGTGACGCGGGTGGCCGCCGCGGCGGCCGCGCGCCCAACCTGGGTCGGCGTCAGCGCGGCGAGTTTTTGGACCAGCACCGCCACTTCGGCCCTGGTGAGCACCCCGTCGGGATGGAACGCGCCCCCCCAGCCCTGCAAGAGCCCCAGGCTGGTCGTCACCTGCACCGCCCCCGCCGCCCAGGAGGGGATCCGGGCCGCGTCGCCGTAAGGCAGGGCGGCTTGGGCGAGATCCGCCGCCGCAGCTTCCAGGCCGGCCGCCTTGGCGAACACCACCGCCGCCTGGGCCCGGTCGAAAAGACCCCCCGGGTCGAAGGTGTCCGGCCCCGTGCCCCGCATAAGGGCGTCGCCAGCCACCGTTTCGATGGCCTGATAGTTGGGAGTGGCCGACGTCACGTCGGAGAAGCGCGGGCCGATCTGCTGTCCAAGGTTCAAGGCACGGTCCAGGATGCCGGCCAGCTCCCCCCGGGTGACGGGAGCGCCGGGGTCGAACCGCCCGGGAGCCGCCGGATGCATGATCCCGCGGCTCGTGACGTACTGCACCGCCCCGGCATACCAGGCGCCGGGGGACACGTCCTGAAAGGAGGCCTGGGCCTCCCCTTTGGTCAGCGGCCAGAAAAACAGGCCGACGGCGGCAAGCAGCAACCAAGCCGCCGCCTTTGCCCCTTGGCGCACCACGACCACTCCCGTTGATGGCTGTCTTGTGGAAGGCCTTCGCGCTTAAAGGGAGCTTCTCCTTCCTCCCCGACAAATTTTTTTCCATCCCCACGCCGCCCCAGGAAACCCGCCCCGGTCCGAGGTCCCCTGTCAGGTCCTGCTTCTCCCGTGCATTCCACTCCCGCTCCCATCCCCTGGCCAATCCTGCGGCGTCCTGCCGCGGATCCATCCCGACCGCCCACATCGCCGTCGGCCGGGAAGCCGGAGAATCCCCGGTCGTGATCCCTCCTGCCGCCTCGTCGAACCCCTAAAACCGCTCGATGCGCCGGTACGCTCCCTCGGCCAAGCCGCGCAGCAAGAGCCAGCCGCCGACCGAAAGCAATCCCATGTATAGGCCGAGCCCGATCCAGATCTTCCAGGGCGCGAGGCCCGCCAGATCGGCCAGGGCACCGCCCAGCCCTCCCGGAAACAGCACCGCCGCCGTGGCCAGCATGGCCAGGAGCACGTTGGGATTGCCCTTGGCCGCCTGACGCGGCTCCTCCCAATCCAGTCGGGGACGGTACAGGTCCACCAAGAGGCCGATCTGGGCAACCACCAGGACGGCGAGCGCCGCCGTCCCGGCGCAGGGCAGGACCACTCCCCATGGCAGGCGGGCCAGCAACGACACCGCTCCCACCGCCAGGCCCACCCCCACCAGAGACCAACTCCAGGCGTAGCCCAGCTTGGCCAGGCACTGTTCCCGGGCGGGCACGGGCAGGAGGCGGGAGAGCCAAAAGCTCCTGCCCTCTCGGGACAGGGCCGTGGCGCCTAGCCCCGCGCTGGCCGCCGCCAGCACCGACAGGCCCACCGCCCCGAGCCCGGCCAGGATCTGCAGACGCTGCGGAACGGCCCCTTCGACCGGGTGCCCCCGCAAGATCGAGAAGGCCAGCACCGCCGGCAGCAGGACGGTGCCGAGCAGGCTGGAGGTGAGGAACACCGGAGTGCGCAAGTGAATGGCGGCCTCTCGAAACGCCATGGCCCGCAGGCGCCCCCTCTCCCGCCATACATCGCCCCCCACGGTCCGGCTCCGGTGCGCCGCCGTCAGCGTCTCCAGGGACCGGCCGGCCAAGACCACGGCCGCAACCGCCGCGATCCCGCTCGTTCCCAGGAAGGCCAGCAGGTAGCCCGGATGGCCGGTCAGCCCCCGGGCGGCCCATCCGGGAAAGGGAAACCAGCGGTCCAAGGCCGCCGCCCAGGCCCGGTAGCCGGCCAACAGGGGAGCCACCGCCGGAGCGTCCAGCCGCAGCTCTTGGGTCTGGCGCACCATGGCCTGGATGGCCAGCACCAGGGTGGCCACCCCCAGCCCGGAAAGGGTGCGCACCGACTCCCGGTGCACCCCCGCCAGCCGATCCAGCGCCAGGATGACCATGGTCGCGACGGCCAAGGGAACCAGGGGCAAGGCGACAAAAACCAGGGGCAACGCCGCCCAGTAGGCCGGACCCGCCACCGCGCCCGCGCCGTAGACCGCAAAGGCCGGACCCGCCACGAACAGCAAGGTCAGATACTCATTCATCACCACCGGCAGGAGCTTGGCCAGCACCACCTGCCAGCGGCGCAGGGGCAAGGCCAGGAGGAAAGCCAGATCCCGACCGTAGAAGATGGCGGACAGCAGATACGCGCTTCCGAAGAGCAGCGCCGTCAGCATCCCCGCCGTCACCCCCAGCACCAGCACCATCCTACCGTCGTTTCGGGCGGCGAACAGGACGTATAGTGCCCGCAGCAAGCCGTACCAACCAAGCTCCAAGGGCACCAACCCAACCGCGATGACCAGGGGAACCCACCAGCGCCGGCTCCTGAAAATCCCGAGCAGATCCAGCCGCAGCATCAGGCAGGCGGCGGCCCGCAGAGCCCTCATCGGTCCTGGCCCCCCGTCAGGCGCAGGAAGAGCTCCTCCAGGGAGCCGGCCCGCTCCGGGGTAGCCCCCAGCTCCTCCGGGGTGCCCTCGGCGATCAGCCGTCCAGCGTCGATGATGGCCACCCGGTCGCAAAGCCCTTGGGCCACCTCCAGGCCGTGGGTGGAGAAAAATACCGCCCGGCCCGCCGCCGTCAATTCCCGCAGCAGGTCCTTGAGGTGGCGGGCCGCCTTGGGGTCGAGGCCCACCAGCGGCTCGTCCAGGAATAGCACCGCCGGGTCGTGGAGCAGGGCTCCGATGATCGCCAGCTTCTGGCGCATGCCCCGGGAGTACCCGCCGATGGCCATCCCCAGGCTGTCGGCCAGCTCCAGCCGTCGGGCCAGTTCGCCCCCCCGGCGCGCCCGGGTGGCCCGGTCCACGCCGTAGACGTCGCCCAGGAAGTTCAGATGCTCCGCCCCCGTCAGCCGCTCGTACAGGGCCGGCTCGTCGGGTACGTAACCCAGGCGGGCCTTGGCCGCCACGGGGTCCCGGGAAAGATCCACCCCGGCCACCCGCACGCGGCCCCCATCCGGCCGCAGGATCCCCGCCAGCATCCGAATGGTGGTGGTCTTGCCGGCGCCGTTGGGCCCCAAGAAACCGAAAATCTCCCCTGCGGCCACCCGCAAGTTGAGATCGGCCACCGCCGGCTGCGCCCGACCGGGATAGTTTTTGGCGAGCCCCGCCGCCTCGATCAAAAACTCCATGCCGGCGCCCTCACTCCGCCCGCAGGGCTTCCGCCGGGGAGAGGCGGGAAGCCTTGTGGGCCGGGTACAAGCCGAAGACCAGGCCCACCCCGGCGGAGAAGCCGAAGGCCAATAGCACCGAGAGGGCGTTCACCGCCACCGGGAAATGCAGGGCCAAGCGCGCCAGCCCCAGCACCAGGGCCCAGCCCAGCAGGAAGCCGGCCGCGCCCCCCACCAGGGCCAGGAACACCGACTCCAGGAGGAACTGGCCCATGAGGTCCCGCCGGCGGGCCCCCACCGCTTTGCGGATGCCGATCTCCCGGGTGCGCTCGTGCACCGTGACCAGCATGACGTTCATGATCCCCGTGCCGCCCACGAACAGGGAGACGCCGGCGATGGCCCCGATGATGGTGGTGAGGATGGCGGTGGCGCTGGCCACCTGGCGGATAGCGAACTGCAGGGACTGCACCATGTACTTGCCTCCCGGCTCCTGCAGGCGCAACAACTCCTGGACCTCCCGCTGCACCGCACCCACCGCCCCGGCGCTGGCCGCCCGCACGTCCAGGTAGTAGATGTGGTGGCTGCCGGTGCGGTCCTCCAGGGTGGTGTAGGGCATGAATACGGAGTGGTTGTTGTACTCGTTGCCCAGGATACCCTTGGGAAGATGGGCGGTGACCCCCGCCACGCGAAAGAGGCCGCTACCCACCTGCACCGTGCGGCCCAGGGGATCCTGCCGGCCGAACAGGTCCCCCGCCAGCTTCGGCCCCAACACCACCACCCGCCGATGCTGCGCCACGTCCTGGGCCGTGAAGAAGCTGCCCTCGGCGAGCTTCAGATTGCGCAGGCTGGGCAAGGAGGCGCTCACTCCCCAGACCCCCTCCGTCCGATGGCCGCGAGCGGTGCGCACCTCCTTCTGCACGTTGATCTCGGGCGAGGCGGCCGTCACCCCCGGCAGGCGGGCGATGGCCCGCACATCGGAATTGCGCAGCGTGGACAGGCGCACTCCGATCTCCCCGTGCATCAGCTGCGCCGGCTCCACGAAGATCAGGTTGGTGCCGAAGCTCTCCATCTTGCCCAGCACCTGACGCTGCCCCGCCTGACCCGTGGCCACCACGGCGATCACCGCCGCCGTCCCCACGGCGATGCCCAGGATGGTGAGCGCCGAGCGCAGCAGGTTGGCGCGCAGGTTGCCCAGAGCCGTGCGCAGGGCCTCCAGGGCGCTCATGAAGCCACCCGCACCCGTTCCCCCGGACGCAATGTCGACAGCGTGCGAGACGGCCCGGTGATCAGCTCCTCCCCCGGCCGGAGGCCGGAACTCACCGCCACCAGGGTGCCGGCATGCTCACCCAGGGTCACGCTGCGGCGCACCGCCCGCCCCCTCTGGTCCAGCCATACCGCCTGACCCTGGCCGAAGGCCGCCACGGCGGAAAGCGGCACCGCCAGCACCCCCGACTGGCTGCCCACCGCCACCCGAACCTGGACCGACATGCCAGGCAAGAGTCCCCGGACCGCCGCCAGATCCACCTCCACGGTGTAGCGCGCCAGGTTGTTCTGGCGCACCCCCAGCGGCTCGATGCGCGCCACCGCGCCGGAAAAGCGCTTCCCCGGCAGGTCGTAGGTGGTGACGACCGCCCGCTCCCCCACCCGCAGCCGCGCTATGTCCGTCTCGTCCACCGCCGCGGTGACCCGGGCCGCCCCCGGGGCCGCCACCCGCACCAACAAAGTGCCGGGAGGCACCACCTGGCCGGGATGACCGCTCACCGTCAGCACCACCCCCGCCGCCGGGGCACGCAGCACTGCTCCCGCCAGGCGCGCCGCGGCCAGATCCGCCGCCGCCCGGGCCCCGGCCACCGCCGCGCGGTCCGCAGCCACCTGGGCCGGACGGGGCGGGGTGGTGTCCAGGGCCAGACGGGCCTGGGCCTGAGCCAGGGTTGCCTCGGCCTGGGCCACGGCTCCCTGCGCCTGGACCACGGCATGGGGATCGGGCTGGCGCTCCAGCGCCGCCAGATTGGCTTGGTCCTGAGCCAAGGCGGCCTCGGCCTGGGCCAGGGCGCTCTCGCTGCTGGCCCAGGAGCTGGCCGCCTGGTCATATCCCTCCTGGGCGCTGACCACCTCCGGCGCCGTGGCGGGATAGGCGCCCTGGGCCATGGCCAGCTGCAGATTGGCCTCGTCCTTGGCCTGAGCCGCACTGGCCTCCGCCTGCGCGGCGCTTTGCACCTGCTGCTGGCCCGCCGCCACCTGGGCCTTGGCCGCCGCCAGCTGCTCGGCGGTGGCCGGTTCGGCCGCCTGGGCCAGGCGGGCCTGGGCTTGGGTCACCTGGGCCGCGGCCTCGGCCACCGCCGCATGATCCGCGGCCAGCTGCGCCGGGGCGGCGCCGCCCAAAAGCGCCTCCAGCGCCGCCTGGGCCTGGGCCAGGTTCTGCGCGTCCTGGGCGTAGGCGGCCCGCAGCGATCCGGCGTGAAAACGCACTAGCACCTGCCCCGCCGCCACCTGTTGCCCGGGACGCACGTTCATTTGCGCCAGGCGCAGCCCCCCCGGCGGCCCGTAAAGACGCGCCGTGCCCGCCGCGGCCACCGTGCCGCTCACCCGCACGGTCCGGGTGAGGGTGGTCGGCTCCAGCCGGTACACCGCCACCGCCACCCCGGCGTTGCCGTGGGCGCCCCGCAGGGCGGCCATCCCGGCGGCCGCAGCGAAGCCGGCCAGGACCAGGCCGGCCAGCACGATCCAAATACGCCGCATGTCGGCTCAGGCCCCTCCCAAATGGGTCAAGGCGGCGCCGACGACGGCCAGACTGCTCAAGACCAGGACCTCCAACAGCCAAAGGCCCACCACCATGAGCATGGACCGGAGGCGGCTCCACCCGGAGAACACCGCGAAGCCGCTGCCCGCCAGGGCCAGATACCAGATGGTGAAGGGGTTGAGTTGCGTCAGAAACATGCCGGTCCAGGTGGTGAGGGCCGCCGCCGGCAGGAAGGCGCCGGCGCTGAAGAGGGCCGCGGGGTCCTTGGCCAGGGCCGGCGCCACCGGACCCAGTTGCAAGAGCAGCGCCCCTAAAAGGTAGGCAACCAGGCCGGGGATCGCCGCGTACACCGCCACGGCGTACCACCGCCCGAAACCGGTCTCCCGCTCGGCGGTAAGTCCCACCAGGTAGTAGACCAGGGCCACCGCCGTCCAGCGGATCCACAGCGTCAGGGGCACCAAGACCAACACGCTCACATAGGCGATGGCCGGCACCATCTGCCGCTCGGTAGCCACCGTCGCTGCGGGCACGCCCGCCGGCAGATGCGCCGAGGAGAGCGCCGCCAGGGCGGCCCGCTCGGTGGGCCCGATCAAGGCCAGCCCCGCCACAACGTACACCGCCGTCTGCACTAGGGCCGCACCCAAAAATGCCGGTCGGTCATACAGGCGGCGGAAGGTATCCAGGGGAAAGATCAGCACCCGGCCCATGGCCTGCAGCCAGTGGATCTCGTGCTCCGACTGCGGCTCGGTCGCTGTCGCCATCGCTTCGTCCCGGACCATGCCCGGGACCTCCCTCCCTTCTTGGGATCAGGCTGGCGGGTTTTGGGCCCAAGAGAGCGGGTCCACCGGGATGCCGTTCACGAAGACGCCCCAGTGCAGGCCCGGTCCGGTGGTGAGCCCTGTGGCGCCCACCAGACCCACCACCTGCCCCGCGCTCACCACCTGTCCCACGGCCACCTCGCTCCTGGAAAGGTGCAGGTATTCCGAAAAGACCCCCTGACCATGGTTGACGATCACCGTGTCGCCGCCCCGGGGCAGGTGACGGGCCAGGGTCACCATGCCGGCGGCGGCCGCGTGCACCGGGGTGCCGGTCTTCGCGGTGAAGTCCACCCCGCCGTGGAACCACTCCAACCGCCCATTGTACACCCCCTGCTCCCCGTAGGGAGAATCGATGGGCGCCCCCGGTATCGGTTCCTGGAAGGGACCGCTCCACAACTGCCGGTCGGTGCGCACGGCCAGGGCCGCCCCGGCCAGAGCCTCCTCCTCCTGACCCACCTGGGGCGACAAAAGGGCAACCTTGCCGGAAGGAAGCGTCACCGTGCGCCGGGGATACGCCCGGGGCAACACCCGGTAGCCGGTGGCGGCCTGGACCGTCCCGGCCGGCCCCCGGGCTGAAAGCAGCACCTGGAAGCTGCCGGTGGCGCTCCAAGGGTCGGTACCTAGAAGCAGCCGGTAGCGGTCAACGCCTACGGGGTAGGCCGGGTAGGGCGTGCCGTTGACGGTGAGCTGCCAGGCGGCGGGCGCGGCGTTGAAGGAGAGGCGGATGTCCACGGTATCGCCCTGGGACACCGCCGCGGGCACCACCCGCAGGCTACGGATGAGCGGGGGGACCTTCGGGCTTGCCGCCGGGCTCGCCACGGCGGGGGCCGCCGGACGGGATTTTGACCCGCTGGCGGCAGGCCGGGGGGAGGGCTGATGACTCCCAAAGGCACAGCCCGCCAGCAGCACGACCCCCGCCACGCTTGCCCACACGCTCCTTACCAGCCGCGGATTACTCAACTCCTCATCCCCCATGCTGTACTACGCCGCAGGCTCCGGGCAGTCTGCCCCAACCCGCCCGGCGCCCGGAATATCCAGCCGCCCCCCGTCAGACGGGCGCCCCGGCCGACGAGTGCGCCGGACGTCCCATCGCCTCGCCTTCTTTCTTCCTCATGGATCGCGGACGACCCGTGGCCACCGGGGCACCGCGCGGCCGGCGTCACCGGCCGGCGGCCGCCGCCAGGTCCCGCAGCAGGGCGGGGAGTCGGTTCCGCAACGCCGCCACGTCGCCGCGCCTGAACAGCGGCCACTGTGCCCGGCGGGAGCTACCGTATCCGACCACCTTCAGCCGTCCCCGCTCCTGCAGCCGGTGGATGACGCTCCTGGCCACGCCCAGGATGGCCGCCGCCTCCCACGGTGCCACCTGCATCCCATCCAGCACCGGGGCCAACGCCGTCTCCCGATCCTCCAGCACCCGGCCCGCCTTGGCCGTGCCGACGTACTCCCGACCGCCCAGGCGCACCAGGTCCACCAGGCCGAGCTCCGCCGCGCGGCGCCCGTCGGCGGGATCCAGGCCCAGAAGCGACCACGCCTCGGCCAGGGAGAGCAGCCTCATGGCCGCATCGCCGGGTAGCCCGGGACCACCCACGGGGGAACGCAGCCCAAGGCTCGCCCGGTCCGCGCCCGCGTCCGAAAGAACGTCCGCAAGGCGTCGGGCCTCGGCGGCCTTTTCCTCCATGCGCCGCAGCGCCTCTGCCTGGGCCTCCGCCTGCCGCGCCCGCAACACCTCGTCGAGACCATGGCGGGCGACGAAGCCGTCGAAGGCGTCCTTCGGCACCAACACGCGCTGCCGCGCCCCGGCATGCCCACCCACGGGCAGCAGCAGCACAGATCCCTCCAGGCCGCCGGAAGTCAGGTGGTCCGCCCGCCGGAAGTTGCGGCTGACCCATGCCACCGGCCGCACGGGCCTCTTGGGCAGTCTGCCCACCTCCAGGCGCGCGCTCCCGCAGAAGGCCGCCACCTCCTTCGGACCTGCGGTGACGCCCCCGAGCAGCAAGGCGACCGACTTCCCGCCCGCCACGGCCAGGAAGGAGCCCGAGGCGGCCAGTTCCCCCATCCCGCCCAGGGCGGCATGGATGTTGCGCGGCTTTTCGAAGAAAATCGCCGCCGACGGGGAATCCGTGGTCATGCGCTCCAGGAGCGGTCCCAGCGGGAGGATGCCGCCACACTTGGCCATTTCCTGCCGGATCATTTGCGCCAGGGCCGAGCGCCCACCCAGTGTCAGATCGTCCGCCCGCTTCTTCTTCTTCGCCGTCCCTGGCCGGGCCGTTTCGGCGATCCGCAGATTGATGTGCAAAAGGGCTTCCTGCCGGTCAATTACCGGCAAGCCGTCCGCCTGCACGGCGATCCGGCCGTCCCGCAGCATCAGCAAGGCCCCGTCGCCCAGCCGGCTCGCCAGGGCGTTCATGAAGTCGATCTCCTTCTTGGCCGCCAGCGCCGGCCATGCCGCGACTGCCTTGCGGCGGATCTCATCCATGTCCACCGGCATCCCGGCGCTGCGCAAGATCGCGGAAATCGCCGTGCTGAGTTTTGCCGGCGCCACGGCGAAATTGAGGCCGGTGGCGCTCCCCCCCGCAGAGAAGGCGGTCCCTGGAACACCCCCCGGCTGCGGCACCATCGCCGACGCCGGGATGACCATCCGGCGGCCGGCGGACTTGACGGCATTCCACCCGGCGGCGCCGTGCTCGGCCAATAAATGCGCCATCTGATTGTGCTCTCGAGGCACCCAGAGCACGGCCAGAACTTCCTCCCGGCCCGACAGGAGGGTGCCAGCCCGCTGCACGACCCCCATGGCATCGCTGAAGACGGTGCCACGCACGCCCCTGGACCGCAGCAGGTCGGCCGCCAGGAGCACCGCCAGCGTCTCGGCTTCATGGCTGCCGGCGCACCGGCCGCCGGAGAACTTGATCCGTTCCACGCCGCCACCGGGATCCGCCAGCATGGCGGCCCACACGCCCTCGCCGCCCCGGAAGCTGGCGTCCGCGTACGCCGCCCAGCCCTCATCCGCGCCCGTCGCGACGGTCCCCTGTCCGGCCCATGGCGGAACGAGAACGGTCGCGCCTTCCGACCGCAAGGCCGTGCCGCTGCTCACCAGATCGCCTCCCTCACGCGCTGGATCGCGTCCGGCGCCAAGCCCGTCGCGCCGACCCTGCTCCGCCCAGGTCCCGGGCGGTCTGCCACGCCCATCCTTTCGCTCGCAATATCCAGCTATCCCCAATCATAGCCCGGCAGCCGCCCACAAGTCAACCATCTATGTCTTCACCACGACGCCACTTTCGTGGCCGCTCGAAGGTCCTCAATCCGCATCCCGGGGCGCAGGTTCGTCTCCCACCGGCACCCAATCCCGCCGCAGGCAATAGGCGGCTACCAGCGCCAGGAAGAACAGGCCGGCAATACCCGTCATGCCCCCCAGCAGCGGGTCGGCCCCGGCCAGGGCCAGGGGCCACACCCCGAACATCTGCGCGTTGAAGGCGCCGTGAGCCAAGGCGGCCAGTTGGACGCTGCCGTGGCGCAGTCGCAGGTAGCCCAGGAGCACCCCGAAAAGGGTGGTGAGCATCATCATGAAGAGGATCCCCGCCACCGGATGGCCAGGATAGTCGAAGCCCATGGCCACCAAGGGCGCATGCCAAAGTCCCCAGATCCCGCCGGACAGGGCCAGGGCCCCCCCGCGGCCCAACGGCCACAGCCGCGGCAACAGGTAGCCGCGCCAGCCCGGTTCCTCCCCCAAGGCCCAGGCGCCGTTGACGAAGGGGGTCACCAGGACGGTGGCGAGCCAAAGCACCGCCAGGAACGCCCCCCAATGGGGTGGAAGCAGCCCGGCCGGCAGGTGTAGCCGGGCGGCAACACCCTCCCGGCTGAAGTCCAGCCGGCCCCAGCCCAAAAGCGCCGTCGCGCCGTAGGCGGCGGCGAAGAGGACGGGGAGCAGGAGCAACAGCCCCGCCCAGGCGGCAGGCGCACCCCATCGCCAGCCCACGTCGGCGCAGCCCTCGCGGCGCAGATGCCGCACCGTCCAGGCGGCCAGGGCCGGACACCACATGGACAGGGCCGCCCCCCCCTGGAAAATCCCGCGGTCGCCGATACCGCCCAGCCGCCAGATCCCGGCGTCGATGGCCCAGGCCAGACCGAAGGCGATGATCAGATACCACCCGACGCCTCGCCAATCCACCGTTCCTGAAACCATGGCCTTTTATACCACGCAGGCCGGGCGAACAGTTTTCCCGACCGTTTGCGCCGGGGTATCGCGCCCCGGAACCGCGGCAAAACCATCCCACGACGGGCCTTGTCCGGCAGGAGCCCGGATAGGTGCCGCCGAGGATAGGGGTTTACCCCTGCCGCGGCCCTCCTCTTCGGCCTTGCCGGCCTGAGGCATCCGACCACGGGCCCTTTCGGCCCGCCGCCTCTGGGCCACACGCCTCCAGTCGCTCCAGACGTGCTTCCCGCGATTCCTTCCAGGTAGCGGAAAGGCGGATCTGGACCGAAGACGTTCCCGTGCCTCAGCCCGGCAAGGCCGGGGAGGGGCTATGGCCACCGCCGCCGCGCAGTGCGACGACAGCCCGTATCCCGAGGCAAACTTGACCTCGCCGATCACGCTGGTGAAGGCCGGGTTCACCCCCGGCTTTCCCCCCTCGCCGATCACCTCCACGCCATACCGGGCCGCCCGGGAGAACAGCAACTGGAAGAACTTCCGATAGGCGAAGGCCGACAGCATCCGGGCGTAGCGGGGCGACCTCTCCCGCAGGGCGGCCTTCTTCTTCCGAAAGTCCAGCTCCTCCACCACCAGGGGCTTGCCGGAAAGCCGGGCCCTGTCCACGATGTCCGCCGCGACCTCCGACAGGATGGCCGTCGCCCTGGCCTTGGTCTTCTTGGCCAGGTCCAGCGGAAAGGACCGGACACCCACGGGATTCCCGAAGCGGTCGATCTCGCCCACGTCCACGTGGGCCGGGTTGAAATCCACCCCCAGGGCTCCCAGGCGCCGATCCGTGGTGAGCTTCGCCTCCGGACGCTCCACCGAGGCGCACGTACCAGGCCTGCTTGTCGTCGCACCGCAGGAAACGATAGGTCACCGCCTCCCCGCGACGCAGGGCGGCGTCGATCTCCGATTGGCCGTAGGCGAACTTGACGTTCTTGACCAGGACGTGCTTTCCGAAGGCCGCCTCCAATTGAGGCGGCACCCGCAAACGAAGCGTGCCGTCCGGCACTCGGGTGCAGGTCTGGTTGCCCGCCAGCTCGTCCTTGGACCCCAGGCAAAGGAACTGGGAGGAGCGCCGCTTGCGCCACGCCGCCTGCCATGCGGCCAAGTCCGCGAAGCCGTTGGCCTCCCGGTGGAATTGGGCATGGAAAAGCTTCTTCCCGCCGAAGCAGAGGCGTACCCGCCCCGCCTGGTGATCCGCCTGGGCGGCAGCAAGGCGTCGTTTCAATGCGTAAAGGCGCCGCCTCTTCTGGTGCAGGGTGAAGCGCAGCCGGTGCCTTTGCTCCGCCGCCTGCGCCGCACGTACCTTCTTGTTCCGGAGCTTTGCCAGGTCCCGCTCGGCCTTCTTCACCGCTTTTGCCGCCGCGGCGATGGCATTTTGCAGGTGGGCGATGCGGTTCTATTGGCCTTCCCGCGCCGCCTCCACCTTGCCGTCCAGGTTGGCCCGAAGGGCGTTGAACTGCCGCGCGGTCAGACCGAAATTCCGGATGTACTCCCGCTTGCATTCCGAAAGCGCGCGGCCCCGCACGTGGTGGTCCACGAAGAGGGCGCGCTCCGCCCGGCCGTACAGGGCAGCGATGGCGTCCAAAAGCGGGTAGATGCCTTTATCGGAAACCTTCGCCTGGTACGTCGCCTGCATTACCTTCGGTCCCCTCTCCCGCGGCGGCAACCGCCCGTTTGGCCCGGTTTCTGGCCGACCTGCGTCCATACAGCCGAGCGCAGAAACCGGTCAGCACGTCGATCATGTCCTGCACCAGGTCGTCCTTCATCTCCTCGGGATCCACCACCAACAGCTTTCTTCCCTGGGCGGCCAGCGCCGCCTCCATGTATTCCGCGCCCAGGCGCATGAGGCGGTCCCGGTGCTCCACGGCCACCACGGATATCTTGGGATCGGCCAGAAGGCGCAGCAGCTTCGGCCGGTGTCCGTTCAGACCGGGCCCCACTTCCCGCACCGTCCGGATCACGGCAATTCCCTGCGTGTTGAGGTGTTCCACCACCCGCGCGACCTGCCGGTCCAGATCCCCCGCCTGATCGGTCGAAGACACCCGGGCATATATGGCAGCGGTGTTCGCCGCGGGCTTGGCCTCCTTCACCAGGATGGTCCCCGTGGGAAACTGCTCGGCGGCCACCGGCAGCTTGCCGTCCCGGAACCACCGCCAGGCCGTGCGGTAACTCACTCCCTGCTCCTTGGCCCATTGACTCAGCTTCATGGTATCATCTTAATATAATATATACAGCTTGTCAATATAATCGTGAGCAGTTCCCAACCCGTTTCCCCATGTCCCCTCCCCCCTCCGGCGCTCTCAAGCTCCCCGGAGCGCCGTCAGCGCCGCAAAATCGCCAGCGGCAGCAACGCCAGGGCCAACACCCCGATCAGGAGCAGCCAAGCCGCAGGCCGCGCGAAGTTTAAGGTCCAGCCCACGCCGAAGCGCTTCATGACGAACACCGCGGCGTCGTGGGGATTCCAGTAGATCACCCCACCCTTCCAGAATCGGTCGTCGTCCCGATGCACCAGCCCGGTGGCCGACCCGGCGGGCGCCGCCAGGCGGCTGCCCCCCTGGCCGGTGCGCACGGCCAGGATGGTCATGCCCGCTCCTCCCATCAGGCTCGGAAACAGCGCGGCTCCGGCTGCCGCGGCGGCGGCTCCCGGCAGCATCCCCCAGCTGCGCAGGGCCATGATCCCCAGCGTCACGTCGCCCAACGCCGCCAGCAGCCAGGTCGCAGCGGCCATAATCCGCCGGAAGGAGCGCTGGCGGTGGGCGGAACCCTCCGGATCGCTCGGATCCAACTCCTGGCGCACCCGCAGGATGACCCATGCCAGGCCGCCCAGCAACGCGGTGAGCAGCGCCTGCTCCAGCACCGGGAAAAAGGCATGCATCGGCGTGGTGGGCAGCCAATGCCGCGGCTGGCCCCCGAGGCCGAAAGCCACCGGCAGCCGGGGCGGCAGGTCCGGATAGCGCCAAAGGCCGACGGCCAGGGTGGCCAGGATCACCACCGCGGCGGGAACTCCCCACCAGGGGGCAAGGCGCAACGGCCGGGTCTCCACCACCGCCGCCGCTCCCTGGCGCACTCCCGCGTACCAGCCCTCCCGCCGCTTCACCGCGCCCAGGCGCCGGAAGGCAAGGTAGAAGTCCAGGTACTCCGCCGCCGCCAGCACCGCCACGGTCCACCCGAAGTCCGCCGGACGGTGGAAGGTCGCCCATCCCGTCCCGAGGGCGGCCAGCCCCGCCAGCAGCAGGCCCCACCGATAGCCGCGGCGCACTCGCAGCACCGCCGCGTCCCGTGCGCGCTCCGGCGGGACCCGCACCCCGAAGGGCAAGGTGGCCGGCTGCAAGTCGGGCATCACCCAATAAATCCCGCAAAGCAAGACTGCGGCCAAGGCAGTCCCGACGTTGGCCCAAGGCATCGCTCACGCCTCCCCTGCCGCAGGTCGCATCAAGACGTTCAGGATCCGGCGGCAGCGCTCTTGGATCTCCTCCGCCGTGGCTCCCCGGGCGCGTGCCTCCGCCAGCAGGATGCGCAGCCGCGCCTCCCAGTCCGCCCAGGCCGCCGCATCGGGAGCGCTCACGTGCACCACCGCCCCCCGCTTGCGGTGCAGCCGCACCAAGCCCTCCCGACGCAATAGCTCGTAGGCCTTGTTGACGGTATGAAAGTTGATGCCGAAATCCGCGGCCAGCCGCCGGGTGGGCGGCAGCGGCGTCCCCTCCGCCAAGAGCCCGACGGCGATCCCCTCCACGATCTGGTCGCGGATCTGCTGGTAGAGGGGCTTCTCCTCGGTCAGGTCGATGGTCAGGCGCAAGGCGGCCTCCCCCTTACGGCAATTTGATATAGCTATACTAGATCAATAGGCAAGGGCCGTCAAGACGGAAAATCGAGTAGGGGCGGACGACCGCCCCCCTCACAGAACCGTGCGTGCCGTTGCCCAGACATCGAACCGATGCAGGTACAGCTTCAGAAGCAGGGGACCTATCACTCCTCCCGGCAGTGTTCCGATCTCGCTCTCCCTCACGACCGCACTCTCCATCACCCCGGCTTCCAGCATGGCCCGGATAAGGCGGAGCACGGACCCATCGCTCACCTCCGCCGCCACGCAGTCGGTTTGCCGATCGTTCGGGAGTGTGTCGAATTAGCTCTCAGTTCCAAGTCGACGACCCAGGCATACCCCTCATTCGGGGAGGAGAGGGCTGCCCGCCCTTCCCTCCTCGCAAACTAGCCGCGGAATTCCGGCGGCTGCATGTACTCCCAGGGCTCACCCTTGCGATATTTCTCCGCCACCTCCAGCACCTTCAGGGCGTACTCGAAGGCGTAGGGGATGCCGGGACCGCCCGGAACGAAACCGGCGGCGATCATGCCCACCGCCACCGCCTCGAAGATCTCCTCCTGGGTGGCGCCCGCCTTGATGGCCGGCACCACGTGGATCAGGCAGCGCGGCGACTTCCAAGAGACCCCGATCGCGG
>JAJZIM010000105.1 GCA_021810565.1 Bacillota bacterium | reverse complement strand
GAGATCCGGGGACGGCATTTCCCATTGCTGTTCCCATGGAGGGGTGGCGGAAGGGTTATGAGCCCGTCACGGTGCATGCGCAACAAGGCGACGCGGGCAGACATCTCCTTGGGACGGCCGTCAGGCCTACGCATTACCCACATCTTGATGACGCGTGGAGGCCCTGCATCGGCAGGGCCGGGTGGCGGCCATGACGGGGGACGGGGTGAACGATGCCCCCGCGCTGAAGGCGGCGGACATCGGGGTGGCCATGGGAAGGGGCGGGACCGACGTGGCGCGGGAGGCGGCGGACATGGTGCTGGCGGACGACAACTTCGCCACCATCGTGGCGGCGGTGGAGGAGGAGGGGCGGGCCGTGTACGACAACGTGCGCAAGTTCGTCCGCTACCTCTTGGCCTGCAACACTGGGGAGATCCTGGTGATGCTGCTGGCGGTGGGCATCGGCTTGCCGGTGCCCCTGCTGCCTTTGCAGATCCTGTGGGTCAACCTGGTCACCGACGGGCTGCCGGCCCTGGCCCTGGGAGTGGACCCGCGGGAGCCGGGGATCATGGAGCGCCCGCCGCGGCCGGGCGGCGAGAGCATCTTCGCCCGGGGGCTGGCCGGCAAGATCCTGGGCCGGGGACTGCTCATCGCCGCAGGCACCTTGGCCGTTTTCACCTGGGGGATGATCTCCGGGGATCTGGCCTTGGCCCGCACTCTGGCCCTGACCGCCCTGGCCGTGTCCCAACTGTTCCACTCCTTCGATTGTCGCTCGGAGCGCCGCTCCATCCTGGAGCTGGGGCTTACCGGCAACCCCTATCTCCTGGGAGCGGTGGGGTTCTCCGGGGCGCTCCTGCCCCTGGCCATCTATGGGCCCGGGATGGAGCGGGTGTTCGGGACCGTGCCGCTGGACGCGGGGGAATGGGCCGCGGTGCTGGGGGTGTCCGCCGCCGGATCGGCGGCCTTCGCCCTGCAGCGGGGCGTGGAACGGCGGCTGCGCTCGGCGCGGCGCCGGTTGGCGGGCTGAGGCACAGGCGCCGCTTGCACTCCCAGTGGGGCGAATCGACGAAATATTGCGGTGGCCTCTTGACTTCCCGGATCGGGGAGCTATAATAAAGGCACCTTGGGAGATCCGCTCAACCTGCGGCAGGTCGGAAACCGCGAGAAGTCAGCATCCGGTGTAAACCGGAGACGCCGACTGGCGAAAGCCTAGCGCTTCCAGACGCCCGGAACGACGGAGTCTCCCAGGGCTTTCGATTCTCAAGGCGGCCCGAAATGGGTTGGAAGGTACGCTGGGGCGGGGGAGCACCCGGCCATCCCGCCCGGGGTGCGCCAGGAAGGCGGGGAGGCGGGGCGCCGCCCTCCCTCGGGGGGGCGCGATCACCCCGTCGAGGGAAGAACGGGAGCGCCTTAAATTCCGACATCTTTTTCTCCTGCATATGCTATAATACCCCGGGAAACAGGACCCGCGGGGGGCAGGCCCCCTGAAACCGGGTATGCATGACCGGAAAAAACATCGCTCTCCGGGATGGCCCAAGACATCTCAGGACATCCCACAGGTATTCCAAATGAGGGGGTTGGTCGCGGCTTTGCTCCCGGCAACGAAAGGATGTCCGGCCCGTGTTCCGGCCGGCAGGTCGACCAGGACCTTGGGGCCGCGTTCGGTACCGCCCTTCGCGTTTTCGCACCGGTGTAGTCCATGAGCATTTTGTTCCGGGATGCCCTGGGCCGCCGGGTGTGCTACCGCTCGTCCATCCAAGACCACCCGCAGCGACCTGCGGGCCTGGGGAATCTGTTCGTGGGGCAATGCCCGGCGTGCGGCGAGGGACTCCTGCATTTCGTAGCGGACGGCTCGGTCACGCCTTTCAGGTGCAGCGGGTGCCGGGCGCGGTTCCGGGCGGAGACGGTGCGCCTCTTGGTGCTGGACGAAGACGGCTGAACCGGTTTCTCCCCGGCGTGAGCGGCGATCCCCGCGCGCGCCGCTCCCCGGAAGGCGCCTGCGGCCCGAGCGGGAGGAAAATCCCCTCCCCAAGGCGAAATCGAACCAGGCTGAAGGGAGGGGACGGCTCTGCGATTCGCCAAGCTCCACGGCATCGGCAACGACTACATCTTTGTGGACGGCTTCCGGGAGGAACTGGAGGGAGTGGACCTGCCGCGCCTGGCCCGGGAGATCTCCGACCGGCACACCGGGGTGGGGGGTGACGGTCTGATCCTCGCCTTGCCCTCCCAGCGGGCGGACCTGCGAATGCGCATGTTCAACGCCGACGGCAGCGAGGGCGAGATGTGCGGCAACGGCCTGCGCTGCCTGGCCAAGTTCGCCTACGAGCACGGCATCTGCCGCCGGGAGCGACTGGTGGTCGAGACCCTGGCCGGGGACCTAGGGGCCGAGCTGTTCCTGGAGGGGGACCGGGTGCGCACGGTGCGGGTGGACATGGGCCGGCCGCGGCTGGCGCGGGGCGAGATACCCGTGGCCGGCGGCGATCCGGCGGCCCGGGCGGTGGAGGAGCCCCTGGAGGCGGCGGGGCGGGAGTATCGGATCACCGCCGTGTCCATGGGCAATCCCCACTGCGTGGTCTTCCGAGAGGACTGGGAGGGGCTGGACCTGGCGGGGGAAGGCCGCGCCCTGGAGCACCACCCCCTCTTCCCCCGGCGCACCAACGTGGAATTCGTGCGGGTGGCCGGACCGCAGCGGCTGGAGGTGCGGGTCTGGGAGCGGGGATCGGGCGCCACCCTGGCCTGCGGCACCGGGGCCTGCGCCGCCCTGGTGGCCGCCTGCCTCACCGGACGGTCCGGCCGCAGCGCCGTGGTGGCTCTGCCGGGCGGGGAGCTGTCGGTGGAGTGGGCACCGGACGAACGGGTGTTCCTGACCGGACCGGCCCAGGAGGTCTGCACGGGGGATTACCGGCCCGGTTGAGAGGGGCGATGGGATGGGGCTGACCGAGCGGCGGGCGGCGGGGGCAGCGGCGGCGGCGCGACGCCGGGAGGAGCTTTGGGCGGAGGCGCGCCGGCTGGCGGCGGCAGCCCGAGCGGCGGGGGCCGCACGCGTGATCGTCTTCGGCTCCCTGGCCCGGGACGAAGTGCGACCGGCCAGCGACCTGGATCTGGCCGTGATTTGGGATACCAGGCTGCCCTACGGAGATCGGCTGGCGGCCATGGCGCGGATCCTGCGCCCCCGGGAAGGGCTGGACCTAGTGGTGCTTACCCCGGACGAGTTGGCCGGGCGGGCGGGCTTCACCCTGATACGGCGCATCTTGAGGGAAGGAGTGGAACTTTGATGCGCAGCCCTTCCCTGGAGGAGGCGGCCCTGTGGTTATCCCAGGCGGCGGACCTGAATGCCGCCGCGCGGTTCGCCGACGAGGTGCCCTTCGCGGCTTGCTTCTATGCTCAGCAGGCAGTCGAGAAGGCGTTGAAAGCCGTCTTCGTGGTCCGCGGCGCGGAGTTTCCCTGGATCCACTCCGGAGGCAGGTTGCTGCGGGAGCTGGCCCAGGAGTATCCGCAGCTGAGGCGCTTTTATGATGGGGCCGCCATTTTGGACGGATATTATACGGGCACTCGCTACCCGTCACCGGCCCTGGGCATCGCACCCAGCGACAGCTTCACGCCCGCCAACGCCGCCGACGCGGTGGCCCTGGCCGCGCCGGTGGTGGAGGAGTGCCGGCGGATCTATGATCAATTGGCCCGGACATCCACTGAACCGGAGCAGGAGGAGATTTGATGCGGCAAGCCCGGCGCATCGAGCGCGTGCCACCCTACCACTTTGCCCAGATCGACCGCAAGAAGGCCGCCGCCCTGGCCCGGGGGGTGGACGTGATCAACCTGGGGATCGGCGACCCGGACCGGCCCTCCCCCCCCTGGGTGGTGGAGGAGGTGTGCCGCCAGGCCCGGGATCCGGCCAACCACCGCTACCCCGACTACGACGGGCTCCCCTCCTTCCGGGAGGCGGTGGCCGCCTACTACGAGCGGCGCTTCGGGGTGTCGCTGGACCCGGCCCGGGAGGTGCTGACCCTCATCGGCTCCAAGGAGGGGCTGGCCCACCTGGTCTGGGCCTTGGTGGATCCGGGGGACGTGGCCCTGGTTCCCGATCCCGCCTACCCCGTCTACCGCACCCACACCCTCTTGGCCGGCGGCACCCCCTACAGTTTGCCCCTGCGCCTCGAGCGGGGCTTCCTGCCCGACCTGGCGGCGGTGCCGGTCCAGGTGGCGCGTCGGGCCAAGGTGCTGTTTTTGAACTACCCCAACAACCCCACGGGGGCAGTGGCGGACCGGGAGTTTCTGGCCCGGGCGGTGGACTTCTGCCGACGCCACGACCTGGTGCTGGCCTACGACAACGCCTACGCCGAGATGACCTTCGACGGCTACACGGCCCCCAGCATCCTGGAGCTGCCCGGGGCCCGGGAGGTGGCCGTGGAGTTTTATTCCCTGTCCAAGCCCTTCAACATGACCGGC
Organism: Bacillota bacterium; assembly: GCA_021810565.1. Classification (GTDB taxonomy): domain Bacteria; phylum Bacillota; class Sulfobacillia; order JAJZIM01; family JAJZIM01; genus JAJZIM01. The sequence goes on along the minus strand of JAJZIM010000105.1, from coordinate 3,199 downwards.
TGGCGCATCGCCGCCTGCGTGGGCAACGCCGAGGTCATCCGAGCCCTGGGCGTGATCAAGACCAACACCGACTCGGGGCAATGGAACGCGGTGCAGCGCGCCGGCATCGCGGCTCTGGGGGAGCGCGCCGAAGCGTTCATCGCCGGGATGCGCGAGGTGTACCGACGCCGCCGGGACGTCATGGTGGAGGGGTTGCGCCGGGCGGGCTGGGAGGTGCCCCTGCCCCGGGCCACCTTCTACCTGTGGGCGCGGGTGCCGGAGGAGCAGGACGCGGGAGCCTTCGCCGAGCGGCTGCTGGAGGAGGCGGGGGTGGTGGTGACCCCCGGGCCGGGCTTCGGGGAGCACGGGGCGGGCTTCGTGCGTCTGGCCCTGACGGTGGAGGAGGTACGCCTGGCCGAGGCGGCCCGGCGCATCGCTAGGGTGCTTGGCCGCTGATGCCCTCCAGCATGACCGGCTTCGGGCGGGGAGCGGGCCGAGACCCGGACGGGGAGTGGCGGGTGGAGGCGCAATCCGTGAACGGCCGCTTCTTGGAGGTGACGGTGCGCCTGCCCTGGCCGGCTCCCGCTCTGGGGGAGGCGGTGCGGCGGGAGGCCGCCGCTTCGTTGGCCCGGGGGAGGGTGGAGGTGCGGGTGGCCCCGCCCTCCGGCTGGGGCCGTCGGGGCGAGCTTCACGTTGACAAAGGCCTGGCCCTGAAGTATTATAGGGCACTGAAGGAGCTACAGGCCGCACTGGGGCTTGCGGGAGAGATTGAGCCCGATATTCTCCTTCAGTTGCCTGAGGTATTCGTTTTGGAACAGTCAGCGGTCGACGCCGACCGACTGCCCGATGGGTTGCGGGCGGCCTTGAGCGGCGCGCTGGGGGAACTGGTGGGAATGCGCCGGCGGGAGGGGGAGCGCCTGGCGGCGGAGATGCTACATAGAATCGAAACCGTGGAACAAGTTATAGACGGGGTGGCCCAGGAAGCTCAGGGCTGGGCCGCGGCGGCGGCCGAGCGGTTGCGCCGGCGTCTGGCCGAGGAGGCGGTGGCGGGGGAACCCCGGCGATTGGCCGAGGAGGTCGCGCTGTGGGCGCAACGGGGAGACATCACCGAGGAGCTCACCCGCCTGGGGGCCCACGCCGCGGCGATGCGGTCGCTTTTGGAGGGGTCGGAGCCGCTGGGGCGGCAGTTGGAGTTTTTGCTGCAGGAATCCGGACGCGAGGTGAACACTTTGGGGGCCAAGGCTCCCGACGCCTTTCGCGCCGTGGTGGCGGTGAAGGCCGAATTGGAGAAGCTGCGGGAGCAGGCGGCCAACCTGGAGTGATCCGGGAAGCGCAAGTAGGTGGGAGGAGGTGTCAGCGGCCCGGGAGACCGGCGCCGCACGAGGCATGGACATCCGCTTGATCAACATCGGTTTCGGCAACATCGTCTCCGCCAACCGCATCGTGGCCATCGTCAGCCCGGAGTCTGCCCCCATCAAGCGCATCATCAGCGAGGCCCGGGACCGGGGTACCCTGATCGACGCCACCTATGGCCGGCGCACGCGGGCGGTGATCGTGACCGACTCGGACCACGTGATCCTATCGGCGGTGCAGCCGGAGACGGTGGCCAACCGCCTGGTGGTCAAGGAGGCGGCGGAGGACGAAGGCGAGTAGCCCCTGGCGAAGGAGGTTTGGGCCCGGGGCATCCCGGGCGGCAGGATGAATCAACCACCCTTGGATCTCTTGTTGGAGAAGGTGGACTCGAAATATACCCTGGTGGTGGCGGTGGCCAAGCGGGCGCGCGCGATCATGGAGGAGGAGCGGGACTCCGAGGAGGAGGGGAAGCCGGTTTCCGAGGCCTTGGAGGAGTTGGCCAGCGGGAAGCTGCACTATGAGCACACCAAGACCGGGATCAAATGACCCGCTGGCCGGCAAGACGCTGCTGGTCGGGGTGGGGGGAGGCATCGCCGCCTACAAGATGGCGGAGGTGACCTCCCGGCTGCGACAGAGGGGGGCGGCGGTGGAGGTCATCATGACCCGCGCCGCCCGGCGTTTTGTCGGGGAGCTGACCTTCGCCGCCCTGAGCGGGCGCCCGGTGCGCCGCGCGCTTTTCCGGGCCGGGCGGGGGGGGCACGTGGACCTGGCCGCTCGGGCCCAGGGCTGCATCGTGGGGCCCGCCACGGCCGACCTCATCGGCCGATTGGCGGCGGGACTGGCCGACGACCTTTTGACCGCCACCCTCCTGGACACCCGCGCCCCGGTGGTCCTGGCTCCGGCCATGGAGAGCCGCATGTACCGGCAGGTCCTGGTGCAGGAGAATCTCCGGCGGCTGCGCCGCGCCGGCTACCACCTGGTGGAGCCGGAGGAGGGCTTTCTGGCCTCGGGGGAGCGGGGGGTGGGCCGCCTGCCCGCCCCGGAGCGGCTGGTGGAGGAGCTGGCCCGGCTGGTGGAGCGCGGGACGGACCTGGCCGGGCTCACCGTGCTGATCACCGCCGGGCCCACCCGGGAGCACCTGGACCCGGTGCGCTTCTTGTCCAACCCCTCCAGCGGTCGGATGGGCTACGCCCTGGCCGCGGTGGCGCATCGGCGCGGGGCCCGGGTGGTCCTGGTCAGCGGCCCGGTGGCCTTGGAGCCTCCCGAGGGGGTCACGCTGGTGGAGGTGACCAGCGCGCGACAGATGCGCGAGGCGGTTTTGGCTCACCTGGACCAGGCCCAAGCGGTGGTCATGTCGGCGGCGGTGGCCGACCAGCGGCCCGCCTCCTTTTCGCCTCGGAAGATCAAGAAGGGGGCGGCCAAGGGGAGCCTGGAGCTGGCGGACAACCCGGACATCCTGGCGGAGCTGGGGGAGCGCAAAGCGGGGCGCATTTTGGTGGGCTTCGCCGCCGAGACCGGCGACCCGCAGGAGGAGGCGGCGCGCAAGCTGGCCGCCAAGCACCTGGATCTGGTGGTGGCCAACGATGTGACGGCGCCGGACTCCGGCTTCGGCAGCCGGACCAATCAAGTCTGGTTCGTGACCCGGGAGGGGACGACCAAGCTGCCGCTCTTGTCCAAGGAGGAGGTGGCCGAGCGGCTCTTGGACCACCTTCGGGATCTTTGGCGAACGGGGGGAGACGATCTTGGACCTGCGCTACCTTAATCCCTATGCCTTCCACCTTGGCCCCATCGGCGTGCACTGGTACGGCATCTTCATGGTCCTTTCCATGGCCCTGGGGGCCTGGTACCTGTACCGGCGGGGCACGGC
>JAJZIM010000029.1 GCA_021810565.1 Bacillota bacterium | reverse complement strand
CCCCGTGTGGTGCGGGATGAAGGTCTCCCGCCGGTTCGGGTAGTTGTCGATGGCCATGCGCACCAGCTTCCTGGCCAGCTCCGGCGCGTGCTCCTCGTCGAAGGGGAAGTGCTCCGCCCCCTCCACCTTGGCCTTGGGCGAGGTGGTCACGAAGCGGGTGTGCCCCTTCTTGGAAAGCTCCGCCAAGGACTGGAAGATGCACTGCACGTCCACCACCATCAGCTCCGTCGCCCCCGTGAGCATGGCCAGCTCCTGGTGCAGGAAGTTACCCGCCGAGGGAACCCCCTGGCGGGACAGGATCTCGTTGGCGGTGCAGCACACCCCCGCCAGGCTGATGCCTTTTGCCCCCTTGCTCCGGGCGTAGGCCAAGAGTTCCGGATCGGACACCACATCCACCAGCATCGCCGACAGGGTCGGCTCGTGCCCGTGCACGATGATGTTCACCTGATCCTCGGCCAGCACCCCCAGGTTGGCCCGTGAGGCCACCGGCTTGGGCGTGCCGAACAGGATGTCCGACAGCTCCGTGGCCAACATGCTGCCCCCCCAGCCGCTGGCCAGGGCGACCCGGAGGGCCTGGTCCAAAAGGTGCTCCGCGTCCTGGTCGGTACCCACGGTGGTGCGGTGCAGGGTCTCCGCGACCTCCCGGTCGATGCCCCGAGGCGCGAGGTTGTGCTTGCGCCAGATCTCCAATCGCTTGCGGGGCGCCCGGGCCAGGTTGGTCAGTTCCCCCTCCTGGCGGCCGTACTCGGCCAGGGCCTTTTCCGCCACCTCCAGGGCGATCTCGGAAAGCTGCCGGTCGTCGGTGCTCACGCCGAAAAGACCCGCCACCATGCGCAGCTTGCGCTCGTCGCGGATCCGATATCCCGAGGCCTTCCCCAAGGCCACCTCCCGCAGGGTGATGGCCAGGTCCCGACCGTGGTCGGAGTGGGCCGCCGCCCCCGCCGCCACCATCCGCGCCACGTTGCGCGCCGCCACCGTCGCCCGGTTGGCACCGCATACTCCCGTCTCGGTCTTGCCCACCAGCCGGCACGGCCCCATGGCGCACATGCTGCAGCAGGCGCCGTCCTGCCCGATGGGGCAGGCCTTGATCCGCTCCGAGCGTTGGAATACCGTCTCGATTCCCAGCCGGTCCGCCAGTTCCAGCATCTCCTGCACTGCGGGGTCGATGCTGCGCAGCTCCACTTTCCTTACCTCCTTGTGAAATTGTTCGCAAGCGAAGGGTAAAGGAACGCGGGGTCTGTGCTTCTGGCGGCAACCTCCTCCTTTCGCCAGGCATCGAATCGGCTGGATCCCTCAGGGCTTGTGAATTCTTTCTCAATCTCTCGGTCAGCAACCAGGCGTCCGCCCTCACTATACCCGCCACCCCGCCCGCCCGGCAAGCAATCGAGCGTGAATTGCCAAAACTCAGTTGCCTACGGTCAGCGCCGGGGGGTGGGCTGCGCCGGGAGGAGCGGATCGCCTCCCGAGGGGTCTTCGGTGGTCTTCAATGCAAGGCGCGTGCCCAAGGGCCTTCGCGAGCGCTCCTGCTCCCGGCCTTGCCCTTCCTCCTCCCCCGCGCTATAATCTCCCCAAATTCCGCAAGGAGGTATGCCGATTTTGGATGCCTTTCGCCACCACGTTTTCGTGTGCACCCGTCGCAAGGAGGAGGGCGAGTGCTGCGCCACGCAGGGTTCCCAAGACCTCTTCGAGCAACTGAAAGCGGCCATCCAAAAGGCCAAACTGCCCGAGGTCAAGCTCACCACCTGCGGCTGCCTGGGCCTTTGCGACCGCCCGGGCAACGTCCTGGTCTACCCGGAGGGCACCTGGTACTCCGGCGTGACCCCCCGGGAGGTGGAAGAGATCGTGGAGCAGCACCTGCGCCGGGGTGAGCCGGTCCAGCGCCTGGCCTGGCCCACCCCCGAGGCCCTGCGCGCTCACATGGCCGCGGTGCGGGAACGCCACCAACGCGAGCGCGAGGAGCGGCAGGCGGGGCGGGCGGGCTGAGCGCCTGCCCGCCTCTTTTTTTGAGGCGCCCTCGCCGCCCCTGCCCGGAAGGATAACCCTGGGTCCATGGAGAATCTAAGCCTCCAAATGCTTGTCCTACCGGCAAGCCGAGGGGAGGCGGCGCCGATGCGCTTCGTCCACACGGGAGACTGGCAGATGGGCTTGCGGGCCGTCCAGGCCCAAGATCGCGCCCGACAGGTGCGCCAGGCGCGCTTCGACACCGCCCGGCGCATCGCGGAGGTGGCCCGCCGGGAGCGGGCGGATTTTGTCCTCCTGGCGGGGGACACCTTCGAGGATCACGACGTGGACGAGGCGGACGTGGAGCGCACGGTGGAGGTCTTGAACCGCTTCGCGCCCATCCAGGTCTACGTGCTGCCGGGAAACCACGACCCGCTGGTTCCCGGCGGCGTTTGGGACCGGCGCAGCTGGCGAAGGGTGGAGGGGCACGTCCACCTGCTGGAGCGTCCGGAGCCATTGGAGCTGCCCGGCGGCTCCGTCCTCTATCCCTGTCCCCTGCGGCAAAAACAAAACCGCGCGGATCCCACCGACTGGATACCGGCCCGGGAGGCGGGCGACGCGCGCCTCCGCCTCGGCCTGGCCCACGGTTCCCTGCGGGTGCTGCCCCAGGCGGAGAACTTCCCCATCGCCCGGGACCGGGCCGAGACTGCGGGCCTGGACTACCTGGCCCTGGGCGACTGGCATAGCTACCGCGTCTTCGGTCGGACGGTGTACTGCGGCACCCCCGAGCAGACGGCCTTCGACGAGCGCGACGCCGGCAACGTGGCGGTGGTGGAGCTCACCGGCGCGGGATCGATGCCCCAGGTCCGCCGGGAGGCCGTGGGACAACTGCGCTGGGAGGCCTTGGAGTGCCGGGTGGAAGATCCCTCCGACGTGCAGCGCCTGGCGGAGCAGCTCGCGGCGGCGGGGGATCCGGCCCGCCTCCTGGCCAGGGTCAGCTGCCGCGTGGCCGCGACCGCCCCGCCGGAGGCTCTGGAACACCTGGAGGGGCTGCGAACCCGCTGGGCCGCAGAGGCGCTGCTGCTGCGCTGGGAGGCGGAGGCGCCGCCGCGGCGTCTCCGGTCGGAGGAACTCCCCGAGGGGATTTTCCGCCAGGCGGCGGAAGACCTGGCCGCCCTCGCCGCAGGGCAAGCCCCGTCCGGCCCCGCCGCCGCCGTGCGGGACCGGGATCCCGCGGTGCTGGAGGCCGCCCGGCGGCTCCTGTCCCGGTTGGCCGAGGAGGTGGCCCGGTGATCATCGAGCAGCTCACCCTGGGCCACTGGCGCGGCTACCGGGATCCCCACTGCTTCCGCTTCGGCCCCGGCCTGAACCTGCTCTTGGGCAACAACGAGGCCGGCAAGTCCACCCTCTTCGAGGCCCTGGCCTGCCTGCTCTTCGACAGCCACACGGGACGGCGCCGGGAACTGGCCGCCCTGCAACCGGTGGGCACCAGCCTGGCGCCCGCCGCCGAATTGGTCTTCTCCACCGGCGGCCGCCGCTACAAGGTGGCCAAGCAGTTCCTGGAGCATCCCCAAAGCCGCCTGTGGGTCGCGCGCGACGGCGGGTGGGAGCTGGAACACGAGGGCGACCAGGCGGACGAGCGGCTGCGGGCCGTGCTGGGCGGGCAGCGCTCCACCCGCGTGCTGCGTCCGGAGCATCGGGGCCTGGCCCAGGCCTTGTGGTACCTGCAGCGGGACGAGCCGCTCCCCGCGGAGACTTGGGACGAGGCGGTGCGTCAGGGGTTGTCCGGCCTGGTCGCCACCGTCAGCGAGTCCCCCGCCGAGCGGCGCTTGGCCGAGGCCCTGGAGCGGTCCTTCGCCGAGTATTACACCCCCACGGGGCGGATCAGGACGGGGAGCGAGTTGGCTACCGCCGGGGCCGAGATCACCACCTTGGAGCAGGAGCTGCAGCAACTGCGGGACCAAGCCGCCGCCGTGGACCAGTTGCGCACCGAGTTGGAGGATCTGGCAGCCCGGCACCGGGACAAGGCCGCGGAGTTGGAGCGACACCGCGCCCAACTGCCCCAACTGGCGGCCCAAGCGGAGGCGGCCGCCCAGGGGGAGCAGGAGTTTGCGGCGCTGGACCAGCGGTTGGAAGGCCTCCGGGGGGAGGCGGCGAAAAGCTCCGGAGTGCTGGACCGGGTGCGCCACCGCTCGGCGCAGATCCAGGAGAAAGCGGAAAAACGCGCGGACGCGCAGCGCGAGACCGAGGACCTGGAGGAACAGCGGGGGCGCAAGAAGAGCGAGGAGGAGCGCCACCGGCGCCAGTGGAAGGAGGAACTGGAGCCCGAGCTCCAGCAGGTGGAGGGGCAAATCGCCCGGCTCACCGCTTTGGAGCGGCTCTTGACCCAGCAGCGCGAAGAGACGAACTTGGAGCAGGAGGAGCGGCGGCAGGCGCACCTGACCCGAGAGATCGAGGCTCAGGGAAAGGCCCTGGCCGAGTTGCTGGCGCCCTCGGACCGGGAGTGGGGCGAGTTCACCAAGTTGCAGCGCGAGTTGGACGACGCCCAGGCGCAGCGCCGGGTGGCAGCCATCCGCGTCAGCTTCGAACCGGATGATCCGCAGGCGATGGTCCGGTCCGAACCCGAGACGGAGCGCGTCCCAGGCGTCGACCACCCGGAGTTCCTGGTGTCCCGTCCGACCACCTTCCGGCTGCCGGGGTTCGGCCGCGTGGCGGTGCGGGGCGGCGGCGAATCCCTGGCCGAGTTGGACGAGAAGGTGCGCCGGCTCACGGATGCCGCCCGGGAGTTTCTCGACCGCTTCGCCGCCCGGGATGTCCAGGAGCTGTCCGACCGGCGCCAGGAACGCCTGGAGCGGGAGCGCCAGCAGTCCGAACGGTCCCGGGAGCTGCGGGAGGCGCAGGAACGGGAGCCCCAGGTCACCCGCCGGCTGGCCGAAATCCGCGCCCAGCGCGCCGCCACGCAGCAGCGGCTGGCGGACGGCCCGCCCGAGCAACTGGCCTGGGATCTGCCCCGAGTGCAGCAGGAGCAGGCCGACTGGCAGCGGCGCAAGGACCGCCTGATCCGGGACATCGCCCAGGCCCAGGAATGGGAGCAGGCGGCCCGGGCCGCGGCCGAGCAACTGGAGCAGCACCGGCAGCGCGGCCAAGCCACGATCATCGAGCTGCGCTCCCAGATCCGTAGCGCCGCGGGCGAGAACGCCGCCGACCTGGCCCCCTACGGCGATCTGGACCAGCTGGAGCGGCAGGCGCAAGCCGCGCGGGACGCGCTGGCCCAGGCGGAGCAGGAACACGCCGCGCGCCGGGCCGCCTACCGGGAAGCGGTGGAGGCGCCGCGCCTGCTGCACCGTCAGGCCGTCGAGGCCGTCCGCAGCCTGGAACAGGACGTGTCCGAATTGGAGCGGCAACGCGTGGATCGGCAGGCCCGCCTGGAGACCGGCCTAACCGAGGGCTTCTACACCCGATTGCCGGAGGTGGAGCAGCGGCTGGAGCAGCGCCGGCAACGCCGCTTGGACCTGCAGCGGCGGGCCGAGGGCGCCCGGGTCTTGCGGGAGCTGGTCGAGGCCCACCGGCAGGAACGCTCCGCCGCCCTCACCGCCCCCGTGGGTGAGTTGCTGAACCCCTGGATCGCCACCCTCACCGGCGGCTCCTACGACCGCGCCGAGCTGAGCGGGGAGCTCTTGCCCCAAGCCCTCCACAGCCCGCGCTACGACGCCCAGCTGCCCGTGGACAGCCTGAGCTGGGGCACCCACGAGCAGTTGGTGGTGCTGTTGCGCCTGAGCCTGGGCTGGCTCCTGAGCGGCGATGAGCCTCAACTGGTGGTGCTGGACGATCCCCTGGTGAACGCGGACCCGCTGCGCATGCAGCGGCTCAACCTGATCCTCCAGGAGGCGGCCCAGCGGCTCCAGATCCTGCTGGCCACCTGCGACGACACGCCCTACGCCGGCCAAAAGGCCAGCCTAATCCGGGTGCCCGAAGACGGGCGGATCGCCGCCGAGGGATGAAGGTTTCGATGGGAACAGGAGGAGATCTGATGGACGAGGAGCGCTACCAGCGAGGTTGGGAGATGCTGAGGCGGATCGACGGCGAAGCCGGGGAGCGGGTCATGGCCGGACTGGAGTCCATCGCGCCGGATCTGGCCCGCTACACCATCGAATTCCCCTTCGGGGACGTCTATGCCCGCCCCGGGCTGGATCTCAGATCCCGGGAGCTTGCCACGGTGGCCGCCTTGACCGCCCTGGGCCATGCCCAGCCGCAACTCAAGGTCCACCTCCACGGTGCCCTGAACGTGGGCTGCACCAGAGAGGAACTCGTCGAGGTCATCATCCAAATGGCCGTGTACGCAGGCTTCCCGGCGGCGCTCAACGGCATGGCGACGGCCAAAGAGGTCTTCCGGGAACGCGACGCGCGCCAGAAGCCGGAGGCGTAGATCGGCCCGGCTCGAAGAGGCTGGCGCAACCGACGCCCCTATCCCCCAAAGGGCCACAGCAGGGGGATGAAAACCAGGGAAAGGGCGAACAGCACGAGCGCCAGGGGCAGTCCCACCCGCAGGTAATCCGTCAGGCGGTAGCGGCCCGCTCCCATCACCAGCAGATTCACCTGGTTGCTGAACGGCGTGGCGGGCGAGGCCGAGACCGCCGCCACCGTCCCCACCACCAGGGAGGCGGGATTGAGGTGCAGCGTCGTCGCCGCCTGGATAGCCAACGGCGCCACCAGCACCACGGTGACGGCGTTGGAGAGCACCTGGGTCAAAAGTCCCGCCAATATGTACACCGCCGCCAAAAGGGCCAGCGGGCCGGCCGGTCCCGCTGCGGCCAGCACGCTCCTGGCCGCCACCAGGACCACGCCGGTGTGGTCCAGGGCCGCCCCCAGGGCCAGCATCCCAGCAATGAGCACCAACAGGCGCAGCTCCAAGGAGTGCTGGGCCTCCTCAGGCGTCAGGCAGCCCCCCAGCACCATCACCGCCGCCCCCAGCACCGCCGCCACGGCCACCGGCAGCCAGCCTGCGGCCGCCGCCAGCAGCACCGCGGCCATGGTGGCCACGGCCAGCACCGCCCGGTCGGGATGCCCCGGCTGGTACTCCACCTCCTCCTGCAGCAGCAGGGTGCCTCCCTGGGCCAAGCGCCCCAGGTCCTCCCGGCTGCCCCGCAGGATCAGGGTGTCTCCCACCCGGAAGCGCACCTGGCTCAGCCGGTCGTGGATGCCCTCCCCCAGGCGGGAGACCGCCACCACCGCCAGATGGTACTGCTGCCGGAAGCGCACCTCCGCCAGGGTATGCCCCCGCAGGGGAGAATGGGGGGTCACCAAGGCCTCGGCATGGCTCTCCTCCCCCTGGGAGAACCCCGCCTCCTCCTCCAGCGTCAGCCCCGGATGCTCCTGGCTGCGCAAAAGGTCCAAGGCCGCCCCTTGGACCCAGAGCCGGTCGCCCTCCTCCACCAGGTCCTGCGCCCCCGGATGGGCCACCACCCGTCCGTCCCGCCGCTGGATCTTCAGCACCTGCACGCCCAACTCCTTGGGCCAGGCCAGTTGGGCCAGGCTCTTCCCGCACCCGGAAAAACCCGGGTCCACCCGCACCTCCCCCTGGTACTGCCGTAAACCGTACAGGCGGTCCAGATCCGTCTCCGCCTCCCGCCGCGGCAAAAGACGCCGCCCCAAGAAAGCCATGTACACCACGCCCACCGCCACCAGGACGGCCCCCAGGGGCGTCAGGGCGAAAAGGGACAGGCCCCGGTGACCGGCATGGAGCAGAAACTGATTGGCCAAGATGTTGGTGGAACTGCCCAGGAGGGTCAAGAGCCCGCCCAGCATGGCCCCGAAGGCGACGGGCATCAGCAGCCGCGAGGGAGGGGTGCCCAGACGCTGGCGCATGCCCTCCACCACCCGGATGAAGATGCCGGTCACCCCCACATCGCTGACCAGGGCCGAGGGAATGGCCGCCGCCAGCATCAAGAGACCCGCCGTGCGTCCCTCGCCGCCCCCCGCCCGATCGGCCACCCAGCGGCCGATGCGGGCGGTGATTCCGGTGCGCTGCAGCCCCTCCCCCATGACCATCATGGAGGCGATGAGGATCACCGCCGGGTTGGCGAAGCCCCCGAACAGCGCCGGGTAGGGCACCAAGCCCAACACGCCCACCAGCCCCATGGCCAGCAGCCCCACCACGTCGGCCCGCACCCGGTTGCGCGCCAAAAGGCCCACCACCAAGGCCAGTACCAGCACCGCTTCCCACCCGGAGACCGTCACCGCCGCGCGCCACCTCCTTACAGCCGCGAAAAAAGCGGCTTTCCCTGGCCGCTCCTGCCCTACATGGGCTTTTTCGGTTGCTGGGCCTCCCGAGCCTCGCCGGTGATCATGGTCGAACACCGCTCGCAGATGTACGGCGCGTGCTCGCCCTCCGAGCGCAGCTGCTCATACTCCGGGTGCCATTTGGCTATCTCCAGCTTGCGCCCGCAGACGATGCACCGCACCTCCAAGAATCCGCCACCTCCTCGCCGCCGGGGCCCGAACCCTCAGCTGGTCTGGCCCTCCACCCTCAGCCGCCCGCCCGGCGCGGTGGCGTAGGCCTCGTCCGCGCGGCGCACCCCGTCCCCTTCCGGCAGTTCGAACCCCTGCCGGCGCAGCACCTCCTCCAGGCTCTTCAGGAAGAACAGCACGTTGCGCCGGCTGGCCCCCATGCCCATGAGCCCGATCCGCCAAACGCGGCCCTTCAACTCCCCCAAGCCCGCCCCCATGTCGATGCGGTGCTCCCGCATCATTCCCAGGCGCACCACCTCGCCATCCACCCCGGCGGGCACCCGCACCGCCGTCAGGGTGGCCAGACGGTGGGTCTCCGGAACGAACAGCTCCAGGCCCATGGCCTCCAGCCCCGCCGCCAAGGCGCGGGCGTTCTCCCGATGGCGCCGAAATCGCTCCTCCAATCCTTCCTCGGCCACCATGCGCAACGCCTCCCGCAGGGCGAAGAGCATGGACACCGGCGCGGTGTGGTGGTAGAAACGGTCACGGCCCCAGTAGGATTGGAGCAGGGAGAGGTCCAGATACCAACTGCGCACCGGCTCGCGCCGCTCGGCCAGGCGCCGGCTGGCCGCCTCGCTGAAGGATAGCGGTGCCAGACCCGGCGGGCAGCCCAGGCACTTCTGGCTGCCCGAGTAGCAGGCGTCGATGCCCCACTCGTCCACCAGCACCGGCACCCCGCCCAAGGTGGCCGCCGCGTCCACCACCAGCAGGGCCCCGTGACGGTGGGCGATGGCGGCCAACTCCTCCACCGGCTGCAGCACCCCGGCGGAGGTCTCCCCGTGCACCACCGCCAGCAGACGATGGCCGCCGCGCCGCAACGCCGTCTCCACCGCGGCCGGGTCCAGGACCTCTCCCCAGGGCACCCGCAGGACGGTCAGGTCGGCGCCGCAGCGGCTGGCCATCTCCACCATCCGCTCCCCGAAATATCCCTCCACCGCCACCAGCACCCGATCGCCCGGCTCGATCAGATTCACCAGGCAGGTCTCCATCCCGGCGCTGCCGGTGCCGGACATGGCCAAGGTGAGCCGGTTTTCGGTCTGGAACACCAGTCGCAACAGGTCCCGCACCTCGTTCATGACCTCCAGGAAGTCCGGATCCAGGTGTCCGATCATGGGGGAAGCCAGGGACGCCAACACCCGGGGATGCACGTTGCTGGGGCCGGGTCCCATCAGAAGCTTCTCCCGCTCTTTGCCGCCGGTCAAAAGTCTACCCCCTCTGTGTCGTCCCACCCGGCCCCCGCCGAACTCAAACCAGGGTGGCGCCCAGGGTGCGCTCCAGCTCCCCCAGGGCGAAACGGTGGGCCTCCGGATCGAAGCTCGCCACCCCTTCCCGGACCACCCGCACCGCGTAGCCGCGGTTGCGGGCGTCCGCCGCCGTGTACAGGACGCATATATTGCTGCACACCCCGGTCAGGGTCAGTTCCCGCACCCCGGCCTCCCGCAGCACCAGGTCCAATTGGGTGGCGAAGAAGCCGCTGTAGCGCCGCTTGGGGATCAGCCACTCCCCCGCCTGCGGCGCCAGGTCATCCACCACCTGGGCTCCCCGGGTGCCCGCGATGCAATGGGGCGGAAACATGGCGAACTCAGGGTCGTCGGGCCGGTGGTGGTCGGCCAGATAGATCACCAGGTCGCCCTCCCGCCGGGCCCGCGCCAACTCCTGGGCCACCCGGGGCAGGATCTCCCGCGCCGAGGGCCCGCAGTCCAGGGCGCCGCCCTCCTCCACGAAATCCCGCAGCATGTCCACCACCACCAGGGCCCGCCCGGTCACGGTTCGATCCCCCCCTCGCCGGCGGCCGGCGCCTCCCGGCCCTCCACCAAGGCCCGCGCCTTCTCCCGCGCCTCCTGGGATCCCACCAGCATCAGCAGATCCCCCGCCGTCAGCCGCAAACCCGGCCCGGGGGAATACAGCTCCTCCGCCCCCCGCACCACGGCGATGACCGTCGCCCCCGTGCGCACCCGCAGGGCCATGGAGGCCAGGGTCTCCCCCACCAGGGGCGAACCCGACGGCACGGACAGCTCCTCCACGTGGCGCATGGTGGCCAGGGTGCCCGCCGTGTAGTGGATCGCCCGCTCCAGGGCCTCCTCGATGGCTTGGTCCAATCGGCGCCGCTCGGCCAGGAGGTCCGCCAGCTCCGCCTGCAACTTGCCCAGGGCGGAGCCCAATTGGAACTCCTCCAGGTATTTGGCGGCCGCCTGCTCCGAGAGGATGATGATCCCCGTGCCGGCCACCGCCCGCACCACCCCGTGGCTGTGCAAAAGGGCGATGGCGCGGCGAATGGTTTCCGGGGAGACCCGATACACCCCCGCCAGGCTGGAACGCCCGAAGATGCGTTCCCCTTCCTGATACTCGTGGTTCACCACCCGGTTGGCGATGTCCGCCGCGATCTCCTCATAGCGGGACGGCCCGCCGCCACGCTTGCGTTTGGCCAAATCTTCTACCCTCTCTCGCTTCGGTGCCGGGTCATCCTTTCCCTATTCGCGCCCCGCGCGGGTTTTCCTGCCGGCTGCCCCAGCCGGCGAACCTCTTCCGCCGTCAGCCCCCGCGTCTCGCCGGGGCCCAGATCCCCCAGCTCCAGGGTGCCCAGGCGCACCCGCAGCAGCCGCCGCACGGGATGTCCCACCGCCGCCAGCATCCTCCTCACCTGCCGTTTCCTGCCCTCCCGCAGCGTCAGGCGGAGCAGGGCCGCCGTCCCCTGGCGCTCCACCAGCCGGACCCGGGCCTCGGCCGTGCGCCCCTCGGGGAGTTCCACCCCCTGGCGCAACGCCGTCAGCGCCGCCGGGGTCGGCACTCCCGCCACCCAGGCCAGGTACTCCTTCTCCACCTCGCCGCCCGGGTGGGCGAGCCGCTGGGCCAACGCCCCGTCGTTGGTGAAAAGCAGCAACCCCTCGGTATCCAGGTCCAGGCGGCCCACCGGGAAAACCTTCGCCGGCAGCGGCGGCAAGAGATCGAAAACCGTGGGCCGCCCGAAGGGATCGTGCCGGGTGGTCAGATACCCGACCGGTTTGTTTAGCAGCAGGTAGAGCGGGGAAGCGGCGGCGGGCAAGGGTTCCCCCTCCACGGTGATGACGTCGCGCTCGGGATCGGCCTTGTCCCCCAAGGTCGCCACCCGCCCGTTGACCCGCACCGCCCCGCGCCGCAGCAACTCCTCCACCCCCCGGCGCGAGCCAAGCCCCGCCCGGGCCAAGACCTTCTGCAGCCGCTCCTCCATGCCTCACGCCCCCGCCAGGAAACGGTTGTCGATGAGCCGCGTGCTCCCCACCCACGCCGCCAGCAACATCCTGACCGGCCCCCGCACCGCCTCCAGCGGCTCCAGGGTTTCGGGATCCACCACCGCCACGTACTCCACCCGCACCCCCGGCGCACCCTTCAGCACCTGCAAGGCCGCCCGGCGCAGCTCCTCGGCGTCCCGCTCCCCCCGCGCGTGAGCTGCGGCCGCCGCGGCCAGGGCGGCGGGGATCGCCCGCGCCCGGCGTCGCTCCTCGGGGGAGAGATAGGCGTTGCGCGAGCTTAGCGCCAGCCCGTCCTCCTCCCGCACCGTGGGCACCCCCACCACCCGGCAGCCAAAGTCCAGATCCCGCGCCAGGCGGCGGAGGAGCACCAGCTGCTGATAGTCTTTCTCGCCGAAATACGCTTCATCCGGCCTGAAGAGGTTGAGCAGCTTGGTCACCACCGTGGCCACCCCCTGGAAATGCCCCGGCCGGGCCGCGCCGCACCAGCGCTCCGACAGCCCCGCCACCTCCACCCGGGTGGCGAACCCCTCCGGATACATCTCCTCCGGGTCAGGCGTGAACAGTAGCGCGGCTCCCGCCCCCCGGGCGACCTCCCGGTCGCGGACCGCGTCCAGGGGATAGTGGGCCAGATCCTCCCGCGGCCCGAACTGCAGGGGGTTGACGAAGACGCTGACCGCCACCTGGGCCCCCGTATGCACCCCCGCCTCGATCAGCGCGGCGTGCCCCCGGTGCAGAAAACCCATGGTGGGCACCAGCGCCACCCGCCCCCCCGCGCGGTGCACCTCCTCCGCCCACCGGCGCGCCTCCTCCTTGGCGCTCACGCCTCGCACCGGCTCACCCCCCGTTCCCCTCAATGATAGCAAGGCGATCCCCGGTGGACAAGCCTCAGCGGCGCCGAAATCAGCCGAAATCAAAGGAGGGGCTAACGCCCCTCGTGCTGTCCCAAGCCCTTTTCCGCGTACTCGATCATCCTGCGCACCATCTGGCCGCCGATCCTGCCCCCGGTGCGACCACCCACCCGGCCGCATTCCCGGGCGGTCATCTGGGGCCAGCCGACTTCCCGGACCCGGTCCGAGATACCGAGCTCGTCGGCCGCCTCCTCCTTGCGCCGCCGCAGGGCCTCCCGGTAGCCTTCCTCGCCGGAGGGAGTATTGGTCAGGCCGATCTCCTGCGCCACGTCGTACTTCAGCCGCTCCAGTTCCTGCCGAAGCGCCCGCCGCCTGCGCATGCAGACCCCTCCTTCCGGGACAGCACCCCTATTCTATCCCGCGCCGGGCCCATCCCTTCAGGAATCTTTCTGCTGACGCTCCAAGTGCTGGCGCAACTCCCGCAGGGCCTGGGTCGTCAAACGCATCAGGGCGGTGCCCACCTGCTCGTCCACCACCTCCGCCTCCAGGCCCAGATCCTCCTCCAGCTCGGCCAGCCGCCGCAGCAGCGTCTCCCGCTCCGGCCGCCCTCCCTCGCGTTCCCCCGCCATGCGCATCCCCCCTTCTCCCCTTTATTCTAACATGGGGCGACGAATGGCGGGAGCCCCTCCGCGGGCCAAGCCGGGGTGAGTTCCCGGGCCACCCGGCGGCGCACCCGCAGCACTTCGTCACCCAGGCGCTCCATGCCCAGCTGGACCTCCTCGGGGGCCTGGCTCCCCAGGACGATCTCCAGCACGCGCCCCTCGAAGGAACGCTGGCGCTCCAGGCGCTCGATGATCACGTCCAACTCCCCCACCACGCGGCGGAACAGGTCGATCTTGCGGTGCAGCAGATGCAGGATATGCTCCTCCACCGTCTCCCGGGCGTACAGGTTGAAGATCTCCACCGGCTGCTCCTGGCCCAGGCGATGGACGCGCCCGATGCGCTGCTCCACCCGCATGGGGTTCCACGGCAGGTCGTAATTGATCATCCGGTGGCAAAACTGCAGATTTAGCCCCTGTCCCCCGGCGTCGGTGGCGATGAGCACCTGCGCTCCCCGCCGGAACTCCTCCAAGGCCCGGTTGCGCTCATGGGCGGACAGGCCGCCGTGGAACACGACCGCCCGCCGCCCGGCGGCCTTCATGCGATGGGACAGGTGTTCCTGGGTGGCCCGGTATTCGGTGAAGACGATCAGTTGCTCCGCCCCGCCGCGCACGAGGTCCTCCAGCACCTGCGCCTTGCGGTTCTCCCGCACCGCCGCCGCGCGGCGCACCAGCTGCGGCAGCGCGCCTCCCAGCACCTCCTCCCCCATGCGCTCCAGGGTGGCCTGGAGGGCGAAGGAGCTGGAGCAAAGCTCCCGCTGCAGGGTGATCAGGGACAGGAGGCCGGCGCCGCTCCCCGAGCGCCGCCGGTATTCCCGGCGCAGGACCCGGCTGACCTCCTGGTACAGCTCGCGCTCGGCGGCCGACAATTCCAGCGGCAGGAGGCTGACGCGGCGCGGCGGCAGCTGCCCCAGCACCTCCGAGCGCCGGTGGCGGATCATCACCCGGTCCAGGAGCTCGTGCAGCTCCCCGGCGTTCTTGGCCTGCCCGCGCCGGGCCGTCAGCGCCCCGTAGAACCGCAGGTAGGAGGGAAAGCGCTCCGGCTGCGCCAGATGCACCAAGTTGTACAGCTCGGGCAGTTCGTTCTGCACCGGGGTGGCCGTCAACAGCAGCAGAAATCGGGTGGCCAGCCCCTCTACCAATTGGTAGTTGCGGGTGCGGTGGTTCTTCAGATGGTGCGCCTCGTCCACGATGACCAGATCGAACCGGCGCAGGGCCAGCAGGCGGCGCGCGTCCTGGCGCTTGGCGCGATCCAACGAGGCCAACAGCCGCGGCTCCTCCAGCCACTGGGCTCCCCGCGGCCTGGTGCAGAAATCCAAAGCGAATTTCCCCGCCAGCTCCTCGGCCCACTGGCCGACCAAGGAGGCCGGCACCAACGCCAGCACCTTGTGCACCTGCCCCCGGGCCATGAGTTCCCGCAGCACCAGGCCCGCCTCCACCGTCTTGCCCAGGCCCACCTCGTCGGCCAGGATGGCCCGGCAGCCCATCTCCTCCAGCACCCGTCTGGCGCTGTCCATCTGGTGGGGATACACCCGCACCCCCGCCTGGCACCACAGGGGACCCAGCTGCTTCCAGCAGCGAAATCCTTGCAAACCGACTCTCTCCTTCCGATGCCCCGGTGTTAAGTATCCCGGCGGCATCGGTCGGCTAACCGTTGCAAAAAGTGGATCGCGGCCCGCAGGCTCAGTCGGCCAGCTCCTCGCCCGCCGCCTCGGGCCGGCGGCGCCATCCCATCCGGTCCAGCACCTGGGGCGCCAGGTCGATGAGCCGGTCCAGCACCGCCCCGCCGTCCACCGGCAAGAGGCGCACCGCGTCGGGAGTCAGCACCAGAAAGCCCACCGGGGCCACGGTCACCCCCGCACCGCTGCCGCCCCCGAAGGGCAGCGCGCCGCCCGCCTCCTCCCCCTTCCCGGCCTCCCCGCCATACTCCCCGCCGCCGGCGGCGAAGCCGAAGCTGACCCGGGAAACCGGCACGATGACGCTGCCGTCCTGGGTCTCCACCGGATCCCCCACCACCGTGTTCACGTCCACCATGTCCTTGATGCTCTCCATGGCCGTTTTCATCAGACCCTGGATGGGATGCTCCGCCATTAGGCCCGTCCCCTCCCGGCGAATATTCCGGGCAGCGCCCGCCCCCCGGCAAGGATAAGCTGCCCGGTTCTTACCGATACTATGCAATCCAGGAAGATATCTAGAGCCGGCTCCCCAAAGGAGGGCACCAGAATCAGGCGCGGCTGGCCCGCGGCAAAGCGAACCCGCCGGCGCAGCCAGGGCACCGCACCACCCATCACCGCCCACCCCAGCCCGCAACCCAGGCCGGTGGCCGCCGCGTCGCCCAGCCCCACTCGCGTGTGCCACACCAGCCGGTGGCAGCGCAGGCAGGGCAGCACCTGGCGTAAAAACGGCACCGCCACGCGGCGCACCCGCCGCAGCCCGCCTCCGGAAGACCGGGACGGCGTGGCCCCCAGGTCCCAACGCCGCCGCAGCAAAGGCAGGCCCCCCGCCGCCACGCAGATGTCCAGCAGGTTTTGCCCCCCGCCGCCCCGATAGGTGAGGCGCACGCTCCAGGGCAGGTACCACCCCAGGAGCAGCCCCGCCAGGACCGCCGCCAGGTACCAGTTCATGGGGGTTAGGGTTCCCCGCCCCCTCCCCCCCTATTCCAGCTCCAGCCGCTCCTGCAGCAGTTCCTCCGCCTCTGGCTCCGGCAGCTCCCCCAAGTCCCGCAGGCCGAAGGCGGTCAGAAACTCCCGGGTGGTGCCGTACAGCACCGGCCGGCCCGGCGCCTCCTTGCGGCCCACCTCCTCGACCATCCCCCGTTCCAGCAGGGTGGCCAAGGCCCCCTCGCAGCCCACGCCCCGCAACTCCTCGAGCTGCGCGCGGGTCACGGGTTGCCGGTAGGCCACCACCGCCAAGGTCTCCATGGCCGCCCGGGACAGGGCGGCTCGCCGGGCGAGTCCCCCCAGCCTGGCCAGCACCTGGGCGTGCTCCGGACGGGTCATGAGGCGCCAGCCGCCGCCCACCCGCCGCAACTGGACCCCCGCGCCGCGACGCTCGTAGGCGGCGCCCAAGGCGGCCAGCTCCCGCTCCACCAGTTCCTCGGGCGCGTCCAGCACCCGGCCCAACTCGGCCCCGGTGAGGGCGCGGGGGGAGGCGAATAGCGCCGCCTCCAGCGCGGCGCCAAGCTCGGACATCACGCGCCCTCCTCCCGCCAAACTTGAATGGCTCCGAAGGGTTCCTCCTGGCGCACCTCGGCCTCCCCCGTGCGCCACAACTCCAACAGGGCCAGAAAACTGCCCACGACGCAGCCACGGCCGCGCCCCATGACCTCCTGGAACACAAAGCGCCCGCGCCCCTCGAGCGCATCCCGCAGGGCAGCCAGCCGCTCGGTGACGCTGATGGGGACCTGCGGCACGCTCACCGCGACCTCGGCGCGCCCCAGAACCCAGGCCATGGCCCGGGCCAACGCCGCGGCGGTCCCCCGCACCGGCGGCGCCTGGACGGCTCCCTCGGTCCGGTCGGGGGCAGGATACAGGAAAGATTCGCGCGCCCAAAGCGTGGCCAGCAAATCCGCCTGGCGGCGCACCTGCCGGTACTCGGCCAAACGCCGGGCCAACCCGGGCCCGGGATCCTCCTGCTCCCGGGGCGAGGGGGCCTGGGGTAGCGGCAGCAGGCTGCGCGCCTTGATCGCCATGAGCTGCGCGGCCACCACCAGGAAACGGCTGGCCTGCTCCACATCGTGAGTGGCGGCCAGGTACTCCAAGAATTGATCGGTCACCCTGACCAGGGACACCTCGTGGATATCCAGCTGGGCCTCCTCCACCAGGTAGAGCAAGAGGTCCAGCGGGCCTTCGAAGACCTCCAGCCGCACCCGGTAGTTCATAGGCCGACGGCTTGACGGACCAAGCGCAGGGTGGCGGCCGCCTCCCGGCGGGCGCGCACGGCCCCCGCCTCCAGGATGCGTTCCACGAGCTCCGGATCCTCCTCCAGGGCCGCCCGCCGACGGCGGACCGGTTCCAGCACCTCGTTTAACCGCGCGGCCATGAGTTTCTTGCATTGCACGCAGCCGATGCGGGCGCCGCGGCAGTCCGCCGCGATCTGCTCCGCGTTTTCGGCGTTGAAGAGGCGGTGAAAGACGAAGACGTCGCAGACCTCGGGACGGCCCGGGTCCGCGCGGTGGATGCGCCGGGGATCGGTCACCATGGCCTGCACCTTGGTGCGCACCTCCTCGGGGTCGGCGGTGAGGGCGATGAAGTTGCCGTAGCTTTTGGACATCTTGCGTCCGTCCACCCCGGGCAGCACCGCCGCCCGATGGAGGGTGCCCGCCGGCTCGGGGAACACCTCGCCGAAGAGGTGGTTGAAGCGGCGCACCACCTCCCGCGTCAGCTCCAGGTGGGGCAGTTGGTCCTCCCCCACGGGGACCCGGGTGGCCCGGTAGGCCAGGATGTCTGCCGCCTGCAGCAGCGGGTAGCCCAGAAAGCCGTAGGTGGCCAGGTCCCGCCCATTCAGCTCGCGCAACTGCTCCTTGTAGGTGGGGACCCGCTCCAGCCAAGACAGGGGGGTGACCATGGACAGGATCAGGTGCAGTTCCGCGTGCTCTTTCACCTCGGATTGGCGAAAGAGCACGGACCGCTCCGGATCGAGCCCGGCGGCCAACCAGTCCAGCACCATCTCCCGGATATTGTCCCGCAGACCGGTAGTGTCCTGGTAGCCGGTGGTCAGGGCATGCCAGTCGGCCACCATGAAGAAGCACTCGTGCGCTTCCTGCAATTCCACCCAACTGGCCAGGGCGCCCATCCAGTTGCCCAAATGCAGCCGGCCCGTGGGCCGCATGCCGCTTAACACCCGCTGTCGGTCCAAGCCCTCAACTCCCCGCTTTTGGCTTCAGCGGCCAAAGGGACTCAGGATGCTGGCCGCGGTGGTGATCATAGAGCCGTAGGTGGTGTTCACCAGCGGCACCAGGATGTTCCCCAACAGCCCGGTGAACAACAGCACCAGGAGCACCACGTAGCCCCATCGCTCGTGCAGCTCGTAGGCGTAGGCCGCCCGAGGGCTCAGGAAGGCCGGCAAGATCCGGGATCCGTCCAGGGGCGGCACCGGCAGCAGGTTGAAGATGCCCAGCAGCACGTTGATGATCACCGCGAAGGACAGCATCCGCTCCAGCAAGGCGCTGCCCGCCGCCAGCTGCAGGTACACCAAGGGAAAGGACAGGACGAAGGCCAACAGGAAGTTGGTCAGGGGACCGGCCAGCCCCACCGCGGCCATGCCCCCGCGCCGGTTAGCGAAGTTGCGCGGATCCACCGGCACCGGTTTGGCCCAACCGAAGCCCACTACCAGGAGCAGGATGGTGCCCAAGGGATCCAGGTGGCGCAGGGGGTTCAGGGTCAGACGGCCGGCGTACCGGGCCGTGGGGTCGCCCAGATGGTCGGCCACCAGCCCGTGGGCCAGCTCGTGCAGGGTGAGGGCCAGGAGCATGCCCGGCAGCATCAGCAAGAGGTTCAGGAGCGGATCGCGGCCCCCGAAAAATAACAAGCGCATACCTCCCTCGGTCTGCAGGAGATTATAGCATCCGGGCGAATATTGGGCAACGCCCGCCTTTATAGACCTATAGCCGTATATCCATGCTCCCTGGCCCGCCGCGCCGCCGGAGAAGGAGCGATGACGTGTCCGACCCGCAGCCTCACGGCACCGGCACCCGCCGGATCACGGCGGGCGACCTGGCCGCCGCCTTGCCGGGATCCCGGCTCTCGGGAGATCCCGCCACGCCCATCCGGGGCGTCACCAACGACTCCCGGAGCGTGCGCCCCGGCGACCTCTTCGCCTGCATCCCCGGGCTCAAGGAGGACGGCCACCGCTACATCCCCGAGGCCTTGGCGCGCGGGGCGGCCTGCCTGCTGGTGCAGCGCCCGATGGCGGCCGCCGGAGCGGCCCTTTTGCAGGTGGCAAACACCCGCCGCGCCCTGGGCGACGCGGCAGCCTGGTTTCACGGCCAACCCTCCCGGTGTTTGAGGGTGCTCGCCGTCACCGGTACCAACGGCAAGACCACCACCGCCCACCTGATCCAGGCCGCGCTGCAGGCCAACGGCCGCCCGGCCGGTCTCATCGGCACCGTGCACAACCTGGTGGGCAGCCGGCCCCAACCCGCCCGGCGGACCACCCCCGACTCCCCCGAGCTCCAGGAGCTCTTGGCCGCCATGGTCGCCGCCGGCGACACCCATGCGGTCCTGGAGGCCTCCTCCCACGCCCTGGCCCTGGAACGGCTGCGCTGCTGCGAGGTGGACACGGCGGTGTTCACTAATCTTACCCGGGACCATTTCGACTTCCACCGGGATCGCGCAGCCTATCTGGCGGCCAAGGCCAGGCTGTTTAAAGATTTGGGAGCGGACGCCCGCAAGACCGGTCCCAAGACGGCCGTGCTGAACGCCGACGATCCGGCGTGGCCCCGGCTGGCCGCCGCCACCCGCGCTCAGGTCTGGACCTTCGGACGCGCCCCGGACGCGACCGTGCGCCTCCTCCACACCAGCGCCGGACTGGAGGGTGCCCGGGCCACCCTCGAGTGCCGCGGCGAGCGGATCCGGCTCAACCTGCAGCTGCCGGGACGCTTCAGCCTGCACAATGCCGTGGGCGCCTTAACCGCCTGCCTGGCCGAGGGCCTGGCGCCCCAAGCGATCGCCGACGCCCTGGCCAAGGTCGCCCTCGTCCCGGGACGCCACGAGCGGATCCCCTCGGATCGGGGCTTCACGGTGCTGGTGGATTTCGCCCACAATCCCGCCGCCCTCGCGGAAATCCTGGAGCTGGCGCGCAGCGCCGGCGGGCGGGTGGCGGTGGTCTTCGGCTGCGAGGGAGGCAAGGATCCAGGCAAGCGTCCCCTGATGGGCGCCGTGGCCGGGCGGAACGCGGATCTGGTCCTGTTCACCTCGGACAACCTATTCTGGGAGCCATACCGGGACATCGCCGCCGCCGTGGAGCAGGGCTTGCGCCGGGAGCGCGCCCCCTACCGCCTGATCCCCGACCGCCGGGAGGCCATCCGGGAGGCGCTGGCCTGGGCGCAGCCCGGCGACGTGGTGGTGGTGGCCGGCAAGGGCCACGAGACGCACCAGATCATCGGCGACCGGCGCATCCCCTTCGACGATCGCCAGGTGGTGCGCCGGATCCTGGAGCGGCTTTGACCGGCGCCCTCAGGGTTGCATTTCCGGCAACTCGTCCAGGGCCGCCACGTCCTGGTAGGTCTCCCGCCGGATGAGCAGCCTGGCCCGGCCCTCCCGGACCAGCACGGCGGCGGGGCGCGGAAAACGGTTGTAGTCGGAGGCCATGGAGTAGTTGTACGCGCCAGTGGCGAGCACCGCCAGGATCTCGCCCCGCCGGGCGTGGGGCAGCGGCAAATCCCGGACGAGCACATCGCCGGACTCGCAGCAATGCCCCGCCACCGTCACGGTGCCCTCCGGGGCGGCCAGGGGCCGGTCGGCCAGCAGGCCGCGGTAAACGGCGCCGTAGAGGGCGGGGCGGGGATTGTCCCCCATGCCGCCGTCCACCCCCAGGTAGTAGCGCACCCCCGGGATCTCCTTGGCGCTGCCGACGGTGTACAGGGTGACTCCCGCCTCCCCCACGATGCTGCGGCCGGGCTCCACCAGCACCCGCGGCGACTCGAGCCCCAACTCCTCCGCCCGCCGGCGCACGGTCCCCGCCGTGGCCACCGCGAACTCGGTCACCGTGGGCGGCCGGTCCTCGGCGGTGTAGCGTATGCCCAGACCGCCACCCAGGTCCACTTCCCCCAGGCAGATCCCGCTCTCGCGTCGGATCTGGGCCAAAAGGTCCACCATCACCCGGGCCGCCAAGGCGAAGGGCTCCGTCTCCAGGATCTGCGACCCGATGTGGCAGTGCAGGCCCTTAAGCTCCACGTGGGCCAGCTCCAGGGCGCGGCGCACCCCGGCCATGGCCTCGCCCGTGGCCAGGGTGAAGCCGAACTTGGAGTCGATGCTGCCGGTGCGCACGTACTCGTGGGTGTGGGCCTCGATGCCGGGGGTGATGCGCAAAAGCGCCGCCGCCCGCACTCCGCGGCGCGCCGCCCGTTCCTCCAGCAACTCCAACTCCGCCGGGTTGTCCACCACGAAGCGCCCGATCCCCGCCTCCAGGGCGTAGGTGATCTCCTCCGGCGTCTTGTTGTTGCCGTGGAAGAAGATGCGCTCCGGCGGAAAGGCGGCGCTCATGGCGGTGAAAAGCTCGCCGCCGGAGACCACGTCCAGGTGCATCCCCTCCTGGTCCATCAGGCGGCAGATGCCCTTGGCCATGAAGGCCTTGGAGGCGTAGATGACCCCGTGGTCGCTCCCGAAGGCCCCCATCTCCCGCCGGTAGGCGCGGCAGCGGCCGCGCACGGCCAACTCGTCCAGGACATACAAGGGAGTGCCGAAGCGTCTGGCCAGCTCCACCGCGTCGCAGCCGGCCACCGTCAGATGCCCGGCCTCGTTCACCCCCAACGCGGCGTCCTGCGCGGGAAGCACGCCCGGGCTCGCCTCCATGCTCATGCTCTTCCTCTCCTCCCATGGCCCAAGCTATTCGCCCCGCCGCGTCCCGATTCCTGTCGGCGGGCCGGTTGTCCCCCCCGCCCGGTCATGATACAATTCCCTGGAACGCCCCACGGCCAGGGAGGGATGCCTTTTGTTCCAGACCCTGGGCCATGCCGCGGCCAGGCGGCGCTGGTGGGTGGTGGCCCTGTGGGCCGGGGTGCTGCTCCTGGCTCTCCCCTACTCCTTCTCCCTGATCCGGGTGTTGAACGCCACGGGACAGGGGGCGCCCGGCAGTCCCTCGGCCCGGGCCAAGGCCCTTTGGGAGAGCCGCTTTCCCGCCACGCGCCACGCCACCACCTTGGTGGTCTTTCATCGCGGCGCGCGCCCTTTGGACGCGTTGGACCAGTTGGCCATCCGCCAAGCGGCCCGGCAGTTGAAGGATGCCGCCGCGGTGCACAAGGTCACCGGCCCCTACTTCTCCCCCCACCGCCACCTGGCATATCTGGATGTGATACTGCACGCCCGCCACACCGTCCAAGGGGAGCACTCGGTGCCATCCCTGCGCCGGCGCCTGGCCCGGGTGCACCTCCCTCAGGCCCTCACCGTCCGCCTCACGGGCGACGCCCCCCTCTCCTACGCCTTCGACCACACGGTCATGGCCGATCTGGGCCGCGCCGAGCGGTGGACCCTGCCGGTGACCTTCCTGGCCCTGGTGCTCATCTTCGGCTCCCTGGCGGCGGCGATGGTGCCCCTCATCTCCGCCTTCGCCGGCATCACCCTGGGCCTGGCCGCGCTGTACGCCCTCCATTCCTTCCTGCCCCTCACCAGCAACGTCCAGGAGGCCGCCGCCATGATCGGGCTGGGGGTGGGCATCGACTACTCCCTGCTCCTGGTCACCCGCTTCCGGCGCGAGGTGCGCGGGGGACGCACCACCCGGGACGCGGCGGCGGCCACCATGGCCACCGCCGGCGAGGCCGTGGCCTTCTCCGGCCTCGTGGTGCTGGCCACCAATCTGGCCCTGTCCACCATAAATCAGCCCCTGTTGGCCTCCCTGGCCTTGGGGGTGGCCGCCGCCGTCGCCTTCACCCTCCTCGCCTCCCTGACCCTGACCCCGGCCCTCTTGGCCTGCCTCGGCCCCGGGTTGGAATGGCCCGCCGCCCTGGGACGGCTGCGCCGCCGGGTGTCCTGGGGACGGGGGATGTGGGAAGGCCTGGCTCGGCGCATCATGCATCGTCCGTGGGCCGTCCTGCTGGGTGCCGTGGCCTTTCTGGTCCTCCTGGCCCTGCCGGCCGCGGGCCTGCGCCTGTGGGAACCCGGCAGCGCGGCACTGCCCGCCGCCAGCCGCGCCCGGCAGGGCTACCAGCTCTACACGGCGGCCTTCGGTGCCGGCTCCATGGGGCCGCTGGTCCTGACGTTGCGCACCTCCTCCCGGATCAGCTCGCCCCGGGTGTTGTCCGACCTGCGCCGCCTGGAGCGGGATCTGGGAAAACTCTCCGACGTGAAGAAGGTCCGCGGTCTGACCGACCTGAGCGCCGCCACCCTCCGGGGCCTTCCCACCATGAGCCGCCGTCCCGCGGCCCTGAAAACCCTGCTCGGTTCCCACGACCACACCACCCTAGTCTGGGTATATCCCAAGAGTCCGCCCAGTTCCCAGGCCAGTCTGGCCCTGGTGGGGAGGGTGCGCCGCTTCCTGAGCGGCTTCCACGGTCTGGACGGGCAGGTGCTGGTGGGGGGCGGCGCGGCCCAGACCGCGGACGTCGTCAGCCGCATCCGCACCTCGGCCCCCTTCGTGGTGGTGTCGGTCATGCTCCTGTCCTACCTGCTGCTCTTCGCCCTTTTCCGCTCCGTGCTGCTGCCCCTGAAGGCCGTCCTCTTGACCCTGCTGTCCACCCTGGCGGCCTATGGTTTCTTGGTCCTGGTGTTTCAGGACGGCTACGGCGCCGCCCTCCTCGGCTTCCATTCCCCGGGAGCCGTGACCTGGGAGGCGCCCCCGCTGATCTTCGCCGTCCTGTTCGGCCTCTCCACGGATTACGAGGTATTCCTGCTCAGCCGCATCCGCGAGCGCTACCGGGCCTCGGGCGACAACCGGGAGAGCGTGGTCCGGGGGCTGGAGGAGACCGCGGGACTCATCACCAGCGCCGCCTTCCTGATGGTCAGCGTGTTCGTGGTGTTCGGTTTCAGCCAGTTGGAGTTCATGAAGGAGATGGGCCTGGGCATGGCTTTCGCCGTGGTGCTGGACGCCACCGTGATCCGAACCTTGCTGGTGCCGGCCTCCATGGCCATTCTGGGCCCGTGGAACTGGTGGCTGCCCGGCCGCCGACCCAAGCGCCCACCCCTAGCTCCTGAAGGAGGCACGAAGCGATGAAGAAGGCGCTCCTGATCGCAGGCGTCCTGGCGGTGCTGGGAGGCGCCGGTTGGTTCGCCGCTCATGCCCGCACCGGGCCCGCCCCCTCGCCGACCTTCTCCCTGCGCCAGGGCACCTTGCGGGAATCGGTGTCCGCCGCCGGCACGGTGGAGGCATGGCAGCGGGTCAGCCTGAGCTTCCCCGCCGGTGGCCGCCTGGCCAGCCTGAGCGCGGTACGGGGCCAAAGGGTGCGCTCCGGCCAGGTCCTGGCCACCCTGCACGCGGCGCGTTTCCGGGAGGCCGCCGCCCAGGCGGCGGCGGGGCTGGCCCGCGCCCAGGCCGAACTCGCCCAACTCACCGCCGGGCCCACCGCCCAGCAATTGGCCCGCGATCAGGCCCAACTGGCCGCGGCCAAGACCGCCCTGGCCGGCGCCCAGACCGCCTACACCGACGCCCAGGCGGCCTTTAGCCAAGGCGTGCAATCCGCCCAACGCCAGGTGGCCGCAGCCCAGGCCGACCTGACCCAGGCCCAGACCGCCTACGCTTCCGCCAGCCAGCAGGCTCAGGAGGCGAATCTGCAATTGGCCCTGGCCAAAGAGGCCTATCCACCCACCGCCCTGCCCGTGATCCAGGCCCACCAGGCCTACGACCAGGCCGCCGCGGCGGCGGCCCAGGCTCAGGCCCAGGTGACCAACGCCCAGGAGGCCCTGACGCAGGCACAAACGGCGGTGAACAACCCGGTGCAGTTGAAGAGCGCCCTGGACCAGGCAGCGGCGGGCCTGGCCGCCGCCCAAAAGGCCTACGCCCAGGCCCAGGCCGGCTATGCCCTGGAGACGGCCCCGGCCACTACCCAGGCCGTGGCGGCGGCTCAGGCCGCCGTGGACCAGGCCGCCGCCGCGTACCGTCAGGCTAGCCACGCCCTGAGCCGGACCAGCATCACCGCCCCCTTCGCCGGGGTGGTGGCCAGCGCCCCCTTTCAGGTGGGGGATGTGGTGGGGCCTGGCACGACGGTGGTGTCCCTGGTGGGCGGGAAGGCCCTGAAGGTGGTGGCCCAGGTGGACGAGGACCGGATCGCCATGGTGCATCCGGGGCAGCCGGCCCAGATCACCACCGGGGACATGCCGGGGGCCGTGTTCGCCGGGAAGGTGTTCCGCATCGCGCCGCAGGCTCAGACGGTGCAGGGGGTCAACAGCTTCCCGGTGCAGGTCACCGTGGCCAACCGCGGTAGCCTGCGGGCGGGGATGACCGTGCGGGTGGCCTTCCTGGCCTCGGCTGCCCACGCCCTGTATGCCCCGAAGCGCTATGTGGCGCACCATCATCACCTGCGGGGCGTCTGCCTGGCCAATAGCCCCGGGTTCCTTCTGGTGCGCACCGGGCTGAAGCAGGGCGACTATGTACAGCTGGTCTCCCCCGAGCTTAAGGCGGGCGAGCGCCTCCTGCCCCCCGGTGCCTGCCGCCCCCGCTGGTAGCAGGCGGGCGGCGGGGGAGTTCCCCGCCGCCCGGCCCCTAAGCCTTGGCGCGCGCCCTTTGCGGCTCGCGGACCCGTTCCCAGCGGTCGCAGCGGCCGCCCCAGCGGGCCGCCACCTTGCCGTCCACCTTGACCTCCATGATGTCGCACTTGTCGGCGCAGACCTGGCACTCGAAATTGCGGGTGTCGTAGTGGGCGTCCACCACACCGAAGCCGCGAAAGGCGGTGGGCGCCGCCGACCGGGCCACCGCTTCCTGGGCCAGGATGGCCGCCCCCAGGGCCCCCATCACCTTGCTGTGCTCGGGCACCTGCACCGCAAAGCCCAAGGCCTCCTCGAAGGCCTGCTTGATGCCCAGGTTGGCGGACACGCCGCCCTGGAAGAGTACCGGTTGCTGCACGTCCTTGCCCTTGCCCACGTTGTTCAGGTAGTTGCGCACCAAGGCCTCGCACAGTCCCTTGACGATGTCCTCCCGGGGATAGCCCACCTGCTGCTTGTGGACCATGTCCGACTCGGCGAAGACGGCGCAGCGACCGGCGATGCGCACCGGGGACTCGCTGGTCAGGGCCAGGCCACCGAACTCCTCGATGGGCAGCCCCAGCCGGGCCGCCTGCCGGTCCAGGAAGGAGCCGGTGCCCGCCGCGCACACGGAGTTCATGGCGAAGTCCACCACCACGCCGTCCCGCAGGATGATGATCTTGGAGTCCTGACCGCCGATCTCCAGGATGGTACGCACATCCGGCATGAGCTGCAGGGCAGCCACGGCATGGGCGGTGATCTCGTTCTTCACCACATCGCCCCCCACCACCACGGAGGTGAGCTGCCGACCGCTGCCGGTGGTGCCGACTCCCCGGACGGTGAACTGGGGCGGAATCATGTCCCGGATCTCCGAAAGACCTGCCTGCACCGCCCGGATGGGCTCGCCCCCCGTGCGGCGATACACGCTGGCCAAAACGCCCCGCTCTTCATCCATGGCCACCACCTTGGTGGTGACCGACCCCACGTCGATGCCCAGATATCCCTGCAAACACTTCACCCCCAAGGCCATTCTAGCAGGGGGCGAGCGGTATGACAACCGAGAAAAAACCGGGCCCCGGCCGAAAACCCCGGAGCGGCCACCCTTCCGGCACCGGACCGCCGAGGGCGCTCAATTGCGGGGTCGGCTGAGCAGCGCGGCCAGATAGCCGAAGATCACCGCCGCCTTGATGCCCGCGGCGGTGGCCTTCAGGCCGCCGGTGAAGATGCCCAAAAAGCCGCTGCGATGCACGTCCTGCAGCACCCCCTGCACCAGGGCGTAGCCGAAGCCGGACACGGGAACGCTGGCCCCGGCCCCGGCGAAGCGCACCAGGGGACCGTACAGACCCAGGCCCCCCGCCAGGGCTCCCGCCACCACGAAGATGACCATCACGTGAGCCACGGTGAGCCGGCCCAGATCCAGGACCAGTTGGGCCACCAGGCACAGCGCTCCCCCCACCAGGAAGGCGATCAGGTAGCTCATGCGCCGATCCTCCCCTCGATGGCCACGGCGTGGGCCACCCCCGGCACCGAGGATCCCTGCTGGTAGGTGGTGACGTTGTGCAAGGCGCCGGTGCCCACGAAGAGGATGCGCCGCAATTCCCCCTGGGCCAGCCGGCGCCAAAGCTCCGCCCCCAGCACCACCGCGGAGCAGGCGGCGCCGCTGCCGCCGGCATGCACGTCCTGCCCTGGTTCGTAGAGCAGGATGCCGCAATCGGTGAAATTGTCCCCGCAGGCGAATCCTTCCCGGGACAATAGCTCCTTGGCCAGGGGCACCCCCACCCGCCCCAGATCCCCGGAGACCACCAGATCGTAGTAGGCCGGGGTGCGCCCCGTCTCCCGCAGATGGCGGGCGATGGTGGCGGCGGCCGCCGGGGCCATGGCCGCACCCATGTTGTTCACGTCCTTTATCCCCAGGTCCTGCACCGTGCCCAGGGTCGCGGCGGTTATGGCCGGTCCCCCGGCGGCCTCCTCCAGCAGCAGCGCCCCCGCTCCGGTGGTGGTCCACTGGGCGGTGGGGGTGCGCTGCACCCCCAGTTCCACCGGAAAGCGGTACTGGCGCTCGGAGGTCAGATGGTGGCTGGAGGCCACCACCAGGGCGCGCTGGGCCATGCCACCACCCAGGAGCATCGCCCCCAGGGCCAGCCCCTCCGCCAGGGAGGCGCAGGCGTTGTACAGGCCTAGGAAGGGTATGCCTAGTTGGGCGGCGGCGAAGTTGGAGACCACGATTTGGTTCAGCAGGTCCCCCGCCAGGAGCAGGTCCACCTCCCCGGGCTGGCGCCCGGCCTTGGCCAAGGCAATCCGGGCCGCTCCCAGAAAAAGCTGCACCTCCGCCTGCTCCCAGGAGCCTTGTCCCAAGAGCTCGTCGGTCTCCACCCGGTCGAAGCGTGGACCGAGGGGGCCCTGGCCTTCCTTGGGGCCCACCGCCGTGCCCGTAGCCGCGATGGACACCGGCGGCGAGAACAGCACCGTGGCACCGCGACGCTGCCCACTCATGAGACGATGCGTAGCAGCCAATGCACCAGGCCCACCGCGAAGGCGGTCACCAGCCCGAAGACGATGACCGGGCCGGCCACGGTGAACAGCTTGGCCCCCACCCCCAGCACCAGCCCTTCCTGCCGATACTCCATCCCGGCCGCCACGATGGTGTTGGCGAAGCCGGTGATGGGCAAGCCCGCCCCCATGCCCCCCGCCTTGCCCAGCCGGTCGTACAGGCCCAGAGCGGTGAGCAGGGAGCCCAGGAAGACCATCACGATGGACAGCGGGGCCGCCGCCTGCTGGGGGGACATGCCCCGGGAGAGGAAGAAATTCAAGACTCCCTGCCCCACGGCGCAGATGATCCCTCCGATCAGAAAGGCCCGCAGGGCGTTGCCGAGCACGGGCCGCGGCGGCTCCCGGCGGCGCACCAACTGTTGGTATTCTCGGGACCGCATCGCCTTATCCCTCCCGCCGGAGCTTCAGCGCTCGACCTGGAAGGCCACCTTTACGTTGGCCTTGTATTCCGTGATCCGCCCGTGGTCCACGTTGGCCGTCCAATTGGATACCTCCACGCCGCTGATCCGGTCGATGGTCCGGGACGCCTCGGCCACCGCGTTGCCCACCGCGTCCTGCCAGTCTCGCCGGGACTCCCCCACCAGTTCGATCACTTTCACCACGCTCATCGCTCTCCTCCTCGCCCCACAGCATTTTGCGGCCGCTCACCTCCACTCGGGTGCCCTCCCCCACCGGCCGGGTCGGTCCCCACAGCGGCCCGCCCTCCAAGGACACCCGGATCCCCTCCGCCGCCTCCTTCAGGTCCGCCACGCCGTATTCTCCCCGCCGCCGCCGCCTGGGCTATGCAGGACGAAATGCGCTCCCGTCGGCATCGTCGGTGCCGCCGGTCGCAGCAGCAGGAATCCCGCCAGCACCAGGAGAAGCAGCAACATGAGCCACAGACGCAATTTGAACACCCCCGCGGCTATTGTCCCGCGGCGGCGCCGTCCTTATCCCTGACCGTCTACCAGGCGAGTGCCATACTGTTAGGCGGCTGCCGGCACGACCAGATGCGCCAAGGGGGATGGCGCGCCGCCCGACCTGGTCCGGTCCAGGGGAAGGCGCGTCGGAGCACAGACCGGCCGATCTTCACGAAAGGAAGGGGCCCACGATGGTACAGCCGCTCCTGGAGATGTCGGGACTCTCCTGCCACTACGGCCCGATCCAGGCCCTTTCCGAGGTTGACGCGACGGTTTCCCCGGGGGAATTGGTGGGGCTTTTGGGCCCGAACGGAGCGGGCAAGACCACCCTGATCCGCTGCGCCGTGGGCCTGGAGCGGCCTTCCGGCGGGCGGGTGCTCCTCGGCGGGTGGGAAATGCCCGCCCAGGCTGGCCGCGCCCGGCCGCTCTTGGGGTACATGCCGCAGGTTCCCGCCCTGTTCGGGGACTTGACCGCCACGGAGAACGTGGTCTTCTTCGGATCCGCCTTCCTGCCGGATCGGCAGGAGTTGCGGGAGCGGGCCCGGGAACTGCTGGCGCTGCTTGATTTGAGCAGCGTCGCCGACCTGCCGGTGGGCCGCTTCTCCGGCGGAATGCAGGAGCGGGTCTCCTTGGCGTGTGCCCTGGTGCATCGGCCCAGGATGCTGCTCTTGGATGAGCCCACCGCCGGCGTGGATCCCCTCGTGTCCCGGCGCATCTGGTCGCACCTGCGAGCTCTGGTTAAGGAAGGGGCAGCCGTACTGCTTTCCACCCACCTGCTGGAAGAGGTGTACAACTGTACCCGAGTGGTGGTGCTCTCCCGCGGGCGGATCCTGGCTCAGGACACCCCCGAGGGTCTGGTGGCCCGGGGTCGGACCCAGGTGGAAATCCTGGCCGACGGTGAGACAACCCGGCTCCAGGCCCATGATCTCTCCCGGGAACTCCCCGGGCTTTTGCGCCCCTGGGGGCTGTCGCCGGTCGTGGCCCGCATCCGCATCCGCCCCCCCACAGTGCAGGAGGCCCTGGTGGATCTGTACGGGAAGGTGGGAGAATAGAGGTGCGCCATGTGCAACAGGTGGCCGCCCGGGTTCTGCGCCAACTCTCCCGCGATCGGCGCCTGGTGCTGCCGCTGCTGCTGCTGCCCTTGGCGGAGCTGTACATAGTGAAGGTGATCCTGGATGCCCTTTCCGGCACACCGGGATTCCCTGCCGCCCGCTACATCCTGCCCTTCGCTGCCTTCCTGGTACACTTCGTGGCCTACCTGCTGTGCGTTCTGGTCCTGGTGCGGGAGCGTACCCAGGGCACCTTGGGCCGCATGTTCGTGGCTGGCTATGGTCGCTCCCAGGTGGTCCTGGGCTACGCCCTGGCCTACACGGTTCTGGTCACCCTGCTCACGGTCGAGGTCCTGGGCTTGTCGGTGGCAATCTTCTCCCTGTATCTCTCTTGGTATCAGATAACTTGGGTCTTCGTCACCTTCTGGCTTCTGGGAATGGCCTCCTTGGCCTTGGGCATCCTGGTATCCAACCTGGCTAAGAGCGAGAGCCAGGTCATCCCCTTCATCCCGTTGGTGATCCTGCCCGGGGTGCTCCTCTCCGGCATGCTGCTGCCCGTGGGGGAGCTGCCCGCCTGGGCGCAGGCCTTGGCCCTCCTGGTGCCCCTGCGCTACGCCGTGCCGGTGCTGCACGCCCTGGTCCTGGCCGATACCGGGATCAAGGGGCAATACGGCTACCTCTTGGCCCTGGTCGGCTGGACCCTGGCCCTGCTGCTGCTGGCAGGCCGCAGCCTGCCGGGGGATGCCGCCCAGGAGGTCCGCGGCTCCTTGGGCATCCGCCTGGGGCTGGCCTTGGCGGTCCTGTCGGCCGCCGGCGTAGGCGTTGGTTGGCTGTGGTACCAATCCACCCATTTCGTCAGCACCGACGACGCTTATGTGGCTGCGGATCTCGTCCGGGTCGGCCCCCTCACCTCTTCCGCACGGGTGGCGGCGGTGGAGGTACGGACCGGCGAGAAGGTGCGGATCGGCCAGCCCCTGGCCCTCTTGGATCGTCCCTCCCCAGCCGGCACCCCTGTGCGCGCAGTGCTGGAGGCCCCGGCGGCCGGACGGGTGGTGGCTCACTTGCCTGCGGGGACCCTGGTGGCTCCCGGCCAGGCGGTGGTCACGCTGGTCGACCTGCAAAAGCTTTGGATCTACGCCAACGTCCCGGAGGGCCAAGTCTTCCGGATCGGGCGGGGGGACGCCGCCGTGGTGCATGTGGACGCTTGGCACCGCAACTTCTCAGGCCGGGTGGCCGGGCTGGTCCCCGCCACCGCCGCCCTGGTCCAGGGCCTGCCCCCGAACAATGCCACCGCAATCTTCTCCAAGGTGGCTCAGACGGTGCCGGTGCGCATCGACGTGAAGACGCCCGGCTACCGGCTCCTGCCCGGGCTGTCGGCAGAGGTGACCATCGCCACGCCATGATTGAGGAAGCCGGTTCCGCCCCCGAGCAGGTGGGTGCTCGCCCAATCGACCATGACCGGAATGCCCGGCTGTCCTGACTGACGACCCGGCACTGCTGGCGCGACATGGCACTTTGGGGAGGGACATCTTCCGGCACGGGCTCGCCGTTCCACCGACTTTACTGCCGCGCTCGAAGCTTCAAAGCCGCAGACGGACGGTGATCTTGAGCTGAGGGACGGTGCGGCAAAGGGAGACCTCGGAACGCTGTCGCGGCCTACGCCCAGAAGCGGCGCAGCTGTTCGGCCAACAGCGCGGGCTGCTCCTCGGGCAGCAAATGGCCGGCATCGGGAACCTCCCCCAAAGCCGCGCCAATAGGCCAGGCGGTGGCCATCAACCGTCCCTGTTCCCTCCATATCCATACACCCCGTCGCCATCCTTTTTGGTCCTGAACCCCCGCATTCCTCCTTCTCCACCGGCATCGATGCCACCGGGCATGCGAAAACTGCGCGGTGACCCGCACAGTTTCCCTTTACCCGCCTTGATTGATCCGCCCGCCCTACTCCTCCCCGCCGCGCTTCAGCCGCAGCATGGTGGGGCCCAGCTCCTCCACCTCCTGCAGGTAGCGGGCGATCTGCTCAGGCAGCCGCACGCCCTCCACCACCAGTTCGCCGCCGAAAAGGCGCCGCACCACGTCGATGAACACCCCGTCCGCCTCGGCCTGGAGCCCCCGGGGCCAGAACACCGTCACGTCCTCGGCGCGCACCTGGTCATATTCCGCCGCGCGGCGGGGCTGCCCCGGCCGCGCCCGGGCCGGCACCAAGGTGGTCTTGCAGCAGCCCTCGCTCTCCAGATGGGGCGCCTCCACGGTGACCGTACCGCCCTTCCTCCTAATGAACTCCCGAGCCTGATCCGACAAGCGCAACTGCATTCGCGCCCTCCTCCTCTCTCAAAGACCTGCCGCCACATGCCCCAAACCCAGAAGCCGCACCAAGCCCCAGGCGATCCCGGCCGCCGCGCCGCCGGCCAGCACCATCTCCAGGCCTCCCCGCAGCGGGCTGCGCCGGGTATAGCGGCTGCGCCCGGCTCCCACCACGAACAGGGCCAGCACCGAGAAGACCAGGGCCGTGGTCAGCCCGACGGTGGTGGTCAGAAAGGTGAAGGGCACCAGGGGCACCACGGCTCCCAGGGCGAAGGATCCTCCCAGCACCAGCCCGTCCATGCCGGGATGGGTCTCGTTCTCCAGGAGGTTCAGCTCCTCCTCCATCATCACCTTGACCCACTGCTCCCGGTCCGCCGTGAGCCGGTCCACCACCCGCTCCAGCAACTCCCCCTCCAGCCCCTTGGCCCGGTAGATATTGCGCACCTCCGCCCGCTCCCGCTCCGGGTAGGCGGTGATCTCCTCCTCCTCGCGCCGCCGCTCGCTCTGGTGGAACTCCCGTTGGCTTTTCTCGGAGATGTAGGCGCCGATGCCCATGGATGACGCCCCGGCCACCAGCCCGGAGACGCCCGCCAGCACCACGATGGCCGGCGGGGATCCAGCCGCGGCCACTCCCGCGACCAGGGCCAGGTTCGACACCAGGCCGTCGTTCAGGCCGAAGACCACGTCCCGCAGCCAGTTGCCGTGGGCGGGATGCCCCTCCTCCTCCAGGGTGAACGGCACGCCCCACCACCTCCTCCGTCAGCCCTTCCGAACCCCGCGCCGCGGGCGCTCCTCCTCCAACAACTCCTCCAGGTCATACACCACCCGGCGCAGCCGCTGCACCTTGCGCACCGCCGTGGCCACCCCCGGCCCGTAGCAGGAGCGGCTTAGGGCGTCGTGGCGCAGGGTCAGCACCTCGCCGTCCCCCCCGAAGAGCACCTCCTGGTGGGCCATCAGCCCCGGCAGCCGCACGCTGTGGATGGGCACCTCGCCTCCCAGGCGCTCGGCCAGCCGCAGGGCGGTCCCCGAGGGCCGGTCGACCTTGGTGGCGTGGTGCAGCTCGATGATCTCCACGTCCGGGAACCAGCGGTGCACCTGCACGGCGCACTGGGCCAACAGCATGGCGCCCAGGGAGAAGTTGGAGATCACCGCCGCTCCGACGCCCACTCGTTCCGCCTCGGCCTCCAGCTCCCGCAGCTTCTCGGGCCGGATGCCGCTGGTCCCCACCACCGGATGCAGCCCCAGGCGCACCCCTAAGAGCAGGTTCTCCTCCACCGCCGCCGCCCGGGTGAAATCCACCCACACTTGAGGAGCCGCGGCCCGGTAGGCCTCCTCCAGCCCCGCGAAGACGGGGACACCGGCCAGTTCCGGCCCCGCCAAGTCGCCCAGATCCCCTCCCGCCCCCTCCCGAGCCAGGGCCGCCACCAGTTGCAGATCGGACTGCCCCACCAGGTAGCGGGCCACCTCGCGGCCGGTCCGCCCGGTGGCGCCGGCCAGCAGCACCCGGATCCTGCGCACCGCCTATCCCCTCCCTTCCCGCGCGCGCACGGCCCGCACCAGCCCGTAGCAGCCGGCCAGCATCATGTCGCCGTGGGGCACCGCCAGGTGACGCCTGCCGTCCACCCCCAGGGTGCGCCGCGGGCCCGTGACCGCCGCGGGCAGGTCGCTCCTGGGCCGATAGTCCGGCGCGTAGGCCACCCCGTGGCCCCCCGAGTCATAGACCTCCTCGAAGGAAAGCTCCCCCGCCAGAAGACGTTCCTGGGTTCGGGACAGGCCCGCCGGGTCCAGCCTGCCGGTGTGGTGCTCGGCCAGGGCCAGCACCCGCTCCCCCCGCACCACCGCCAAGAGGGTGTGGGAGTTCCCGGCGTTGATCAAAAGCACCCCTTGCTCGGCCCACTCGCTCACCTGGGGATCCTCCAGGGCTCCCAGGAAGGCCGCCGGGCCGGTGTCCATCACCCAGGCTCCCGGCACGTCCTCCCGCACCGCCCGCATCCGCGTCAGCCGCTCGGGCGGCTCCTGGTAGAGCAGGGAGGACAGCGCTCCACCCTCGTCCATGAACCGCTGCCAGTAGCGGAAGCGCACCCGCCGGTTCGACTCGGCCACCGCCTCGCCGTGGTCCTGCACCGCCACGGCGAAGCGCTCCGGCAGCTCGACCCCGAAGGCACCGAAGGCGCGCTCCAGGACCTCCCGGTCCACGTCCCCCAGACGAACCGGGACCGCCCCCGCCGGAGCCGCCGCGGCGAACTCCACCCCCCAGGAGCGCACCACCTCCGGATCGTCGTGAAAGCTCTTGGCCGCCCGGGGCGTGGCCGTGACGGGCAGCCCCCCGCGCAGGTGCTCCCGCACCGCCCGGGTGACCGGCCCGCCTCCCTGCAGGTTCCCCAAAAGGTGCACCCCGCGGCCCTCCTCGGCCGCGGCGCGGATCTTGGCCGCCGCCATGGCCGTGGGGGAGGGCATGATCATCTGGAAGCAATTCTCCATGGCCCGGTCCTCCTCCCACAGGAGGATGTCCTGGGTGCCGGTACCCACGTCGACGGCCAAAAGCCTCAAAGCTCTCCCTCCGGCTCCCGGCTGAAGGTGCGGCAGGTGCCCTTCAGCTCCTCGTAGTTGGCCCGGTACCGCTCGGCCGGCGTCATCTCCAGCACTCCTTGGGCCGAACGCACCGCCAGGAGGAAGGAGCGCAGCGCGTCCATGGTGAGATCCGACAGGTGCAGGCATCCCCCGGGGCCGCCCACCCCGGCCTTCACTTTCTTGCCCACCCCAGGGGCGACGGCCTCCCCCACCAGGCAAGCCAGGGCACTCTCCACCGCCAGACACGGCCGATAGGGGACGCGCAGCATCTGCGCCCTGGCCTCCAGGATCACCCGGCTGGCCCCGTCCACCCGCAGGAAGACGGCCATCTCGTGGAAGGTGTCGCAAAGATCGGCCCGCACCAGGAACTGCCCGTCCTCCTCCTCCACCAAGGCGTGCTTGTGCCGGTCGAAGCGCAGCACCGGCCTCAATTCCCCGTGCGGCGCAGCAGATCCTCCCAGTTATGGTCCACCTCCGCCTGCAGCGATTCCAAAAGTTCCCGGTTATCCGGGCGGAACAGGTGGCGGAAACGTCCCTGGGGTTTCAGGTAGTCGACCAGGGGCCGCTTCTCCCTGGGCCGACGGTTCAGCTTCCACTTGCCGTCCTCCACCTCGAACAGCGGCCAGTAGCAGGTCTCCGTGGCCAGACGGGCCACCTCCACCGCCAGGTCTCCCTCGTGGCGCCAGCCCCGCGGGCAGGGGGCGAACACGTTCAGGAAGGCCGGCCCCTCCACCGCGAAGGCCTTCTGCGCCTTGGTGACCAGATCGTTCCAGTCGTGGATCGACGCCTGCGCCACGTAGGGGATCCCGTGGGCGATCATCACCGCCGTCATGTCCTTGCGCCTTCCCTGCCGCCCCGGGATCACCGTGCCCACCGGCGTCGTGGTGGTCTCCGCCCCCGTGGGCGTGGCGCTGGAGCGCTGGATCCCCGTGTTCATGTACCCCTCGTTGTCGTAGCACACATAGACCAGGTCGTGCCCCCGCTCCATGGCCCCCGACAGGGACTGCAGCCCGATGTCGTAGGTGCCCCCATCCCCCGCAAAGGCCACGAACTGGATCTTCTCGGACAACTTCCCCCGCCGGCGCAGCGCCTGGTAGGCCGACTCCACCCCGCTCAGGGTGGCCGCCGCGTTCTCGAAGGCGCTGTGGATGTAGGAGCAGCGCCAGGAGCTGTACGGGTAGACGGTGGTCGCCACCTCCAGGCACCCCGTGGACTGCGCCACCACCACCGGGGAGTCCGCCGCCCGCAGCACCGCTCGCGCCGCCACCGAGGCGCCGCAGCCCGCGCAAAGCCGGTGCCCGCCCGTCAGGGTCTCGGGGATCCGGGTCAGGTCCTTCAATCTGGCCATGTCAATCCCTCACTCCCGAATGCCCAGGTAGGACACGGGCTTTTGCTCCCGCCCCTCCAGCATCCCCGTCAGATCCCGGTACACCGAGCGGATGTGCTCCAGGGTGACCTCCCGGCCCCCCAGGCCGTAAACGTAGTTGACCACCCGCGGCGCGCGCTCCAGCCCGAACAGCGCCCCGCGCACCTCGGAGTAGACCGGCCCGCCCTGCCCCGCCAGGCCGTCGGAGCGGTCCAGCACCGCCAAGGCCCGCACGCCCCCCAGGGCGCGGCGCAGCTCCTCCTCGGGGAAGGGGCGGAATACCCGCAGCTTCAGCACTCCCGCCGCCACCCCCTGCTCCCGCAGCTCGTCCACCGCGTCCTTGGCCGTGCCGGCCGTGGAGTTCAGCACCACCACCGCCACCGCTGCGTCCTCCATTCTATACCCCTCGAAGCAGTCGTAGCGTCGCCCGCTCAGCCGTCCGTACTCCTCGGCCACCCGCCGGATCGCCTCGGGTGCGCGGCGCATCGCCTCCGCCTGCTGGCGGCGCAGCTCGAAGTAGTAGTCGGGGGAGGCGAAGGCCCCTGCCGTCACCGGGTGCTCCACGGACAAGAGGCTGTGCTCCGGATGATACTCCCCCACGAACCGGCGCACCTGGGCGTCCTCCAGCACCTCCAGGTTCTCCAGGGCGTGGCTGATCTGAAACCCGTCCTGCATCACCATCACCGGCAGGCGCACCGCCGGGTCCTCCGCGATGC
>JAJZIM010000104.1 GCA_021810565.1 Bacillota bacterium | reverse complement strand
GGTGTACAGCCGGGCTCGCCGGACCCGGCGCCACTCTTCCGGGGAGGAGCGCCCGTGGACCAGATCCTCCCACAGCTTGCGCCCACCGAAGACGACCTTCGGGATGGTGCCGTTCTTTTGATGCGCCGCGTACTCCGCGAGCTTCTCGGTGAGCTTTTTCTCCCGGGCCTGGTGCCCCTTGATCACCCTGGCCATCCGGTCGGCATAGACGAGGTCATGCTTGTCCCGCAGCTTCCTCTCTTTTTTCCGCTCGGCCTGGAGCTTCCTTTGCGTCTTTTGCAGTTTGGACCGGGTCTCCTTGATCTCCAGGGGGATGAGCTTCTTCTGGGACTCGATGATCCGCCCGGCCTTGCGAAGCGCCCCGCCGGCGTAGCGGGAGTTCAGGCCGAAGAGCTTCTGCAGCTGCGCCTTCACCCCGCTCCCCGTCACTCCCTCCAGCAGGCGGCCGAAGGCAAAGCGGGTGGCCGCGCCAAAAAGCCGCATTTCCGTCTCCAGGGCGCTCTCCTCACCCTGGTGCCAGGGCTCCATCAGCGGATCGTACTTTTCCGGGTTGACCTCTCCCAGGAACAATTCCCCCTGGATGGTGAAAACCAGCGGCTGCGCCGCGTCACGGCCGGCCCGACCCCTGAGCTTCCCGCGGTTCGCCACTGTTCCCCACCTCCTCCAGCAGTTTCTTGAGCCCTTCCCTTGTTTTTCTGCCACCACGCATCCCGTACAGCTTTGCTGAAAAGCTGGTTACGATGGCCAAAAGATCCTTGACCAATTCAGCCTGACCATCTTCCGGCTCCACGGCATTGGTGACTATAACTTCAACTCCCAGGGCGGCCAGCAATTCAACCAAGTACGTGAACCCGAAGCGCGCCAGCCGATCCGGATATTCTACCAGCAAAAACCCGATCTCCTGGTCTCTTGCTGCATGGATAACCTTCCACAGTCCCTTGCGTTTAGTGTTCAATCCGGAGGCTATGTCCAAAGCCTGCAAAACCACATGATATCCCTCGGTGGCTGCCCATTCCATCAATCGCAACCGTTGCCGTTCCAGGTTGCCTGCATCCGCCTGCTTCCTGGTGCTCACTCGGGCGTATATGGCGGCCGTCCGGTCGGCAGGCGGCATGCTCTTCCCCAAAAAGGTCAATAGGTCTTCCCGGAGATACCGGCGGTGACCGCCTTTGGATCGGATCCTGGCGGGCAATGAGCCGTCCGCATCCCACCGGTGCAAGGTCCTCAAGGTAACCCTGAGTAGTTTGGCCACCTCGCCTGGTCGAAGCACCTCCGGTATTTCCATATCTGCACAATAGATGATCAGGACTGGTTTGTCAATATATTAAGGCAACTGCTTCAACCTCTTCTTTCCTCCAGGTGGCAACCGGTAGGCTAAAGGGCGTCGACCGCCGCCACCAGCTCGGCGGTGGAGGGGGCTCCCGCCACACGGTAGCGGATTACACCCGACCCGTCCACCAGGAAGACGGTGCGGCTCACCCCGCCGTTCTCCTTCAGGACGCCGTAGCTTTGCGCAACCTGCTTGCCCGGGTCCACCAGCAATGGGAACCCGAAGTCATAAAGGCCCGCGAATTTCTGATGGGAGGCAAGACTGCCCGGGTTGATCCCCGCCAGGACCACGCCCCTGGCCTGGAACTGTCCCGTCGCGTCCCGCGCGGCGGATAGCTGGCGGATTCAACCCGAGGTGTTGTCCTTGGGATAGAAGAACAGCAGCACGGCGTGACCCCGCTGGGCCGAGAGTTGGAACTCGCCCTGGGTACCATCTAGGGTGAAATCGGGAGCCGGATCCCCTTCCCTAACCACCCTTAACACCTCCACGCCCGACCGCACGTTTCCTCATCAAACATTTCCCACCCCGGAGGCGCTTGTCCTGCCACTACACCACCCCTATTTTGGGTGCCGGTTCCCTCCTGGCTTCCGACGGTACAGGCCCTGGCCGCTACTGGCTAAGGGACTTTGTTGCGTCATAGGCAAGATAAAGCGGAGCTGCGGCCACCTCCCCTCGGTCAAGGTGGGGCGGCGAAGGTGACGCGGACCGGGGTGCCCACCGCCGCGGTGGCTCCGGCCTTGGGTGTTTGGGCGGAAGCCAGACCGCTACCGGTGGGAACGAAGCCCAGATGCAGTGCGCTCAGCAGGTCCGCAGCCTGGCGCATGGACAAGCCGGTCAGGTTCGGCACCTGTACGGAGGTGATGTTGCGGCTCGTCTCCACCAGCACCCCGGAGCCGGGAGCGGCCCCGGCCCCGGCGGATGGTCGTTGGGACAGTACCGTGGGGCCCTGGCCGGCCACCAGCAGGCGCAGGCCCCGGGCGGTGAGGAGTCGGCTGGCCTGGGCCGGGGTCAGACCCGCCAGGTCGGGCACGACGGCGCTGGTCGGCGCGGCGCGGCCGGACGACACCGGCGGCACGTTGGGGGGCACGCCCAGGTAGCGCAGGGATTCCTGCATCACCTTGGCCCAGGTGGGTGCGGCCACGATGTCTCCGTAGAAGGCGCCGTGCGGCTTGTAGATCTGGACCAGCATGGCCAGACGCGGGTTGGGGATGGGTCCGAAGCCGATGAAGGAACCCATATAGATGTTGGTCAAGCGTCCGTTGATCACCAGGTTGGAGGTGCCGGTCTTGCCGGCCAGAACGTACCCCGGGATCTGAGCCGGCGTGCCGGTGCCGTACTTGATCACGTCCTCCATCATGGAGGTGACCTCGGCGGCAACTTGCGGAGAAACCACCTGCCGAACCGCCCGGGCGGAAAAGCGGTGGATCACCTTGCCGTCGGGGGCGATGACGGCGCGCACCACCCGGGGCTGCATGAGCCGGCCGCCGTTGGCGATGGCGCTGATGGCGTTCAATAGCTGCAGGGGGGTGAGGGTGAGGCTCTGGCCGAAGGACATGTCCGCCAGGTCGATGGGGCGCACCTGGCTCTCCGGGAGGATCACGCCGCTGGCCTCGCCCGGCAGGCCTACTCCCGTGGGTTGCGTCAGGCCGAAGGCCTGGATGTATTTATATAGCCGCTGGGTGCCCAGGGACAGGCCGATGTCCGTGAAGGCCACGTCGCTGGAGTAAGCCAGGGCCTGGGCCAGGGAGATGTGTCCGAAGCCCACGCCGTTCCACTCGTGCAGGGTGACGCCGCTGACCACCTTGTAGCCCGGGTCGTTGAAATAGGCGGAGGGAGAGACGACCCCTTCCTGCAGCGCCGCGGAGAGGGTGACGGGCTTGAAGGTAGACCCGGGGGGATAACTGTCCTGGACCAAGGGGTCGCCGCGCAGGGCGGGCGGGTAGCTGGCCCAGTGGTTGGGGTCGAAGGTGGGCCAGTCGGCCAGGGCGAGCACCGCTCCCGTGCGGGGGTCCATGACCAGAATGCGCCCGCTGGCGGCGTGCCATTTCTTTACCGTCTTCGCCAGAGCGCTCTGGGCGAACTCCTCGATGGTGCTGTCCAGGGTCAACTCCACGTTGTCGCCGGGTACCGGGGGCACCACCCGGTGGTAGAACTGGGGCATGGGGTTGCCGGCGGCGTCGTATTCCTGCAGGGCGACGCCCGGCTGGCCGGCCAGGTAGCGCTGCTCCGCAAATTCCACCCCCGCCAAACCCTGGTTCTCGGCCCCGGTGAAGCCCAAGAGAGGAGCGGCCAGGTTACCGTTCGGATAGTAGCGGCGGGTTTCCTGCTGCAGGTAGATGCCGGGCAGCTTCAGGGCGCGCACGGCCTGGGCCCGCCGGGTGCCGATCTGCAGATCAAGGTACACGAAGCCGCGCTTGGGGGTGAGCAGGGATTGGAGCTGGCTTGCCGGCAGGGGCAGCACCCGGCTCAGGCGCAGAGCCGTAGCGGCGGGATGCGGCACCTGGTAGGTGTCCGCCCAGACGGCATCGGCCGGCTCGTCGGTGGCCAGGACCCGTCCGTGCCGACCGAGGATTTCGCCGCGTTGGGCCGGCAGGACCGTGCGGTGCAGCCGCTCGGCCAAGGCCTGGCTGTGGAGGGTGCCATAGTCCAAGAGCTGGATGATGGCCAGGTGGCCGCCGAAGACCATCAACATAGCCACGGCGCCCGCCAGCACCACCAGGATTCGCAGGTTGCGGACTTTGCGCAAAATGAAGCCTCCCCCTGTTTCTCTTCGACGGGAGAGGCGGTGAAATCC
This sequence comes from Bacillota bacterium, assembly GCA_021810565.1. Classification (GTDB taxonomy): domain Bacteria; phylum Bacillota; class Sulfobacillia; order JAJZIM01; family JAJZIM01; genus JAJZIM01. Next base: position 3,753 of record JAJZIM010000104.1, on the reverse strand, counting down.
TCCTCTGGTAGGCGGGTGGCTTCAGGCGCAACCGTAGCGGCGGAAGCAGTCCCGGCACAGCCACATGTCGCAGAAGGGCTGCAGCCGCTTCTTGCTAGTGAGGCGCCGGCAGATGTCGCAACCCCTGATCTCGATCACCTTGGCGGACATGGCTGTCTTCCTCTCCTCTTGGCTTTGCCGCGGTCTGCGGTTATTCTGCCCGAGGCACCGTCGGCTATGAGCCGCGAGATCAGGCCAAGGCGGTTTCGCGCACGGCGGCCTCCAGGGAGGAGCGCCCGAGGAAGAGGGCCAGGAAACTGGTCACCAGGAGCAGCAGGACCACGGCATAGGGCAGCTTGGGGGCCACCGCGGAGAGCAGCCCGGCCAGCACGGGACCCACGCTGGCGCCCAGCCAGCGCATGAAGTTGAAGGCCCCGGAAGCCACACGCCGTCCGTGGCTCGAGACATCGATGGCCAAGTCGGTGAAGATGGCATTGGTGGTGCCGAAGGCGAGTCCGGAAAGGATCACCAAGATGATGATTAGGCCGCGGTCGCCGGTCAAGAGGATGGTCAGCACCAGGGCGGACAGCACCGGCAAGCTGACCAGGGGGGCGCGCACCAGACCGCGCCGGCGGATGAGGCGGTCGGACAGGGATATCGAGCCGATGCCGGCCCCCAGACCCCACAGGGAGAAGACGATGCCGAGGGGCAGCACGCCCAGATCCAGGTAGAGGGGGGTGTAGGCCAGCACGGTGAAGAAGCAGAAATAGTAGGCGGCGGCGATGAGGGTCAGGAGCAGGAAGGGACGCACCCGCAGGGCCGCCGCCAGATCCCGGAGCCGCGGGTGTTCCGCGGGGTCGGCGGGCGGCTCCCGGATCAAAAGGTAGGAAGCCACGAAGGTGGCGGCGAACATGGTGCCGGCCCCGAAGAAGGGAGCCCGCCAACTGATGCTGCCGAGGACGCCGCCGACCAGCGGGCCCAGGGCCAGTCCCACGGCAAAGGCGCCCTCGAAACGTCCCAGGGCGGTGCCCGCGTGGCGCCCGGCCAGCGCCAGGACGGTGATCATGGCCGTGGCGAAGAAGGCGGCGTTGCCCAGCCCCCAGCCCCCCCGCAGGAAGGCCAGGGCGGTGATGCTGTCGGACAGACCACAGGCGACGGCGAAGGTGGCGGCCATGGCCAGCCCGAAGAGGATGGTGCGGCGGCTGCCGAAGCGGGCCGATAGCACGCTGATGGGAATCATGCACACCGCCATGGTCAGGATGTAGGTGGTGAAAAGCAGCTCCACCTGCCAGGGGGAGGCCCCGATGTGGCGTGCGATGTCGGGAAGGAGCGGGTCCACCATGCCGATGCCCATCATCATCAGCGCGGTGGCGCCAGCCACGATCCACACGGATCGGTTGTTGCTCTTGTCCAAAGGTGACGGCCTCCTGACTTTTACGTAAGCGTAACACAGCGGGGACGAAAAAAACTCATCCGCCACCGTGCAATTGGCGTAGCTTCGCGTCATACAGCGACATACGCTCCTCCAGTTCCCGGCGCATGCCCCGCAACTGCTCCAGCTTGTCTTCGATCAGCTGCTTTTGACGCAAGGTGATCTGGCGCGCCTGTTCCAGGCGGCGGGTGCGCGCGTCGGGATCGGTCTCCCCCTGGTTTTCCTGCCGCAAGGTGGCGCGGGTCTCGTCGGCCTCGATGATCTCCTTGATCTCCTGCAGGGAGAAGCCCAATAGGCTCTTGAGGCGGCGGATTTCCTGGAGTCGCTCCACATCCCGCTCGGAGTAGAGGCGAAATCCTCCGACCATGCGGCTGGAGGGACACAAGAGGCCGATCTCCTCGTAATAGTGAAGCGTGCGATGGGACATCCCCGTCCGCTCCACCACCTCGCCGATCTGCAGGAAACGTTCGTTCGACTTGTTCATCTCCCGTCCATTCTAGCAGGCCGCGCAATCTGCGTCAAACCTAGGGACGCAGGCAGGAGTTTGTCCCTGCGGGAACAAATATAAACGGCAATCCACAAAATCCGGAGGTGCCGGCATTGATGGGACATGCTGCGGCGGAGATCATGGACCCCGGGGAACGGGAGCGGGCGCAATTGGAGCGGCTGCGGCGCACGGTGCGGCGGGTGGCGGCGGTGCCCTTCTACCGGGACGCCTTGGCCGAGCGGGGCGTGCTCCCGGACGACCTCACCTGCCTGGCGGACCTGCGGACGCTCCCCTTCACCACCAAGGACGACCTGCGCCGGGGATATCCCTTCGGCTTCCTGACCGTGCCCCGGGAGGAGATCGTGCGGGTGCACACCTCCAGCGGCACCACCGGCAAACCGGTGGTGGCGGGATACACCCGGCAAGACCTCGATCTTTGGGCCGAGGTGATGGCCAGGACGCTGCGCTGTGCCGGAGTGGATCAGCGGGACGTGCTGCACAACGCTTACGGCTACGGCCTCTTCACCGGGGGGCTGGGCTTTCATCTGGGGGCCGAGGCGGTGGGAGCCACGGTGGTGCCGGCCTCCGGAGGGGTGACCAAGCGCCAGGTGATGCTGCTGGTGGACCTGGGCGCCACCGTGCTGACCTGCACCCCCTCTTATGCCCTGGTAATCGCCGAGACGGCGCGGGAGATGGGCGTGGATCTGCGCCGGGACGGAGCGCTACGGGTGGGCATCTTCGGGGCGGAGGCGTGGAGCGGCGGCATGCACCGGCAGTTGGAGGAGCAGCTGGGCCTGGAGGCCTTCGACATCTATGGGCTCACGGAGATCATCGGACCGGGGGTGGCCGTGGAGTGTTCGGCGCATCAGGGCCTGCACATCGCGGAGGACCATTTCCTGCCCGAGGTGGTGGATCCCGACACGGGAGAGCCGCTGGCCGAGGGAGAGACGGGGGAGTTGGTGCTGACCACCCTGACCAAGGAGGGCATGCCCCTGCTGCGCTTTCGCACCCGGGACCGCACCGCGCTGCACCGGGGAAAGTGCGCGTGCGGGCGCACCTTGGTGCGCATGGATCCCATCCGGGGCAGGACCGACGACATGCTGGTGGTGCGGGGGATGAACCTGTTCCCCTCCCAGGTGGAGGAGCTCTTGTTGGCGGACCCGGCCGTGGGGAGCAACTACCTGCTGGTCGTGGAGCGCAAGGAGAACCGCCTGGACCAGTTGGAGATCCAGGTGGAACTGCACCCTGAAGCCTGGGCGGCGGGGGAGGAGTCCCGCGGCCGGCACGAGCATCGCCTCAGCTTTGAGCTGCGGGGCAGGTTGGGCATTTCGGCCAGGGTGGTGGCCAAGGAACCGGGATCCTTGCCGCGCAGCGAGGGAAAGGCCAAGCGGGTCGCGGACCGTCGGGAGCTGGGCTAAGGCCGTCGCACCCTAGAAAGGGGAATGCAGATGGAAGTGGTAGATTTTCGGAAGCTAGAAGGTTTCACCGTGGATAAGCCCGGGTTCGCCGGGGTCGTCTGCCGGGAGGTCTTCACCCCGGACAACGGCGCTCCCACGTATTCCATGCGGGTTTTCGAGGTGCAACCCGGCGGCAACACGGCGCTGCACCGCCACGACTACGAGCACGAGGTGTTCGTCCTGGAGGGCGAGGGGGATCTGGTGGGCGAGGCGGCGGCGGTGCCGCTCATGACGGGCCGGGCGGTGCTGGTGGAGCCGGACCGCTTGCACCAAATGAACTCTCCCGCCGCCTAAGCCGTGCGGCTTGAGGCGGGGGTTTCCGGGGTCGCCCCCGGAGTTTCCTGGCTCATCGACCTGTGCGCAGACGGGGTTTTTCCCCGCCCGCGTCTTACGTCGGT
>JAJZIM010000028.1 GCA_021810565.1 Bacillota bacterium | reverse complement strand
CGTCGCCTCCCTGGGTTCCGCCACCCTGGCCGAGTCGCGCTACGCCTATGACCCGGCGGGGCGGCGCACGTCGCGCACCGGCCTTGCCGGCACCAGCACCTACACCTACGACGCCGCCGGCAGGCTCACGGGGGCAACCTACCCGGCGGCTTCCGGCTTGACCGATGCGACGTACACCTACGATCCGGTGGGCAACCGGACCAGCGCCGACGGCGTCCAGTATGCCTACGACGCGGCGGACCGGCTGACCTCGGACGGCACCTACATCTACGCCTACGACGACTCGGGTAACGTCACGAGCCGCACCGACATCGCCACCGGGGCAGTAATCAGCTTCGAGTGGAACGCGAACCACCAGTTGCTGGCTGTCCACTACCCTGACGGCACCACGACCACCTACGCCTACGACGCCCTGGGACGGCGCATCGGGGTAGACGCCGCGGGCCGGGCCACGGGATACGTGTACGACGGGGCGAACATCCACCTGGAGTATGACGGGGGCAGCCTGGCCGCCGTGTACACCACGGGGCTGCGCGCGGACAGCGCCCTGGAGATGACCCGCGGCGGGCAAAGCTACTACTACCTCCAGGACGGCCTGGGGAGCACCACGGCCCTGACCGATGCCGCGGGCGCCGTGGTGGACGCTTACCGCTACGACGCCTTCGGCAATCCCGTCTCCACGGGAACGGTGGAGAACCCCTTCACCTTCACCGGCAGGGAATATGACTCGACGGATGGAATCTACTACTACCGGACCAGGTACTACGACCCGGGTGTGGGCAGGTTCCTGAGCGAGGATCCGCTGCCCAGCTACAACCCCTACCCCTACGCCGCGGACGACCCGGTGGACTATGTCGATCCCAGCGGCGCCCAGACGACGGACGAATATGCCACCCTCGTCGAGCAGGAGCCGCAGGGTGGATGGGCAGAGGCCAATGAAAGCATGAGCGCGGCGTCTAGAGCATACCAGGAGTACATAACCGGGACCAGCAAGGTGTGGTTGCAAAACGGCACGAAATTCGACGGCATGCAGGATGGGACGCTGGTGGAGGCGAAGGATAACTACGCGAATTTCGTGAACAAGGAGGGAGAATTCTATGATTGGTTCAAAGGAGCAGAGGCGCTCGTGGAGCAGGCAAAGAGGCAAGTGGCTGCCTCCAACGGCCTGCCAATCAGGTGGTACTTCTCCAACCAGGCCTCCCTGAACGCCACCCGAGCCCTGTTAGACGACGCTGCGAAGGGCAAATTACCAGAAATTTTGCGCATCCAGCTGATCTACGAGCCGATGCAAGGAGGATGAGACGTACCGATGGCTCAAACCCACCGCTTGACCTTGCTGCGTCACACGGACACGTCCGCCAAGGAGTCCGTGGAGCCCGGATTTGCGGTGCTGCAGGTGCTTTTCCGCTACGGGGAGCCCTTTGCGCCCCGGTACATCGTGGGACGCGGCAAGAAGAACGCCGAGCAGTTCGCCTGCGACCACGACCACTACCTGCGGCTGGTGGAAAGGAAGGGAAGAAACCGATCGGTGTTTCGCTACATAGAGAAAGGGGAGAAAAAGACGGCGATCACGGAGCACCCAGAATTCGGCAGCGGACTATGGTTCTTCACCACCATGGATAATGACACCATGTGTGGAGTTCAGTTGACGGTGGGAGCCACCGCGCACAGAAACAGCCTCGGCATCAATTTTCCCATATATTTTTGGGAAGAGGGCAAGCTGGATTCTCCGCGCACCTATGATTTGTTCCGGGACTGCGTCAAAGCCTTCCGCCCGTATTGGGGCGCGATTATCAATAAACGCAATGATTCACGTTTTGGCGCTTGGGATCAAGATAGGGATCTTCCGCCAACGATTCATTGGCTGAATTTCTTAGACCATGCGCATGTGGAGAGGGTAGGGATGGAGCGGATTCACCGCGCCGGCTTGTATCGGGTGGAAACGCTGGACGAGGGGCTCCTCATACAAGCCACCGAGCACCCCATTGACAACGATTCGGATAGTGACCTGATGCAGCAAAGAAGAATAAACAAGGCGCTTGATCTCAAAGCAACTCCGTTGCCTTGGGAGACACCACGACCTCCAGCTACGATCCGGAGGGGCACCTGACCTCCTTCACCGACGCCAACGGCCACACCTGGACCTACGCCTACGATGCCCTGGGGGACCTCACCTCGGCCACGAACCCCTGGGCCACATCGCCGCCTACGCCTACGACGCCGCGGGCCACCTGACATCCAGGACCACCCGAGACGGCCAGACGGTGACCTACGCCTACGACGCGGACGGACGGCTGATCTCGCAGACCCTGCCGGACGGTGAGGTGAACACCTACGGCTACGACCCCTTGGGCTAGCTGACGTCGGCGGACAACGCCAACGGCACTATCGCATTCGCCTACGACGCCGTCGGCCGCATCGTGTCTCAGACCACCACGGGAAGCGTGTATGCGCCGCAGCCCACGGTGACCCTGTCGTACACCTACGACCCGGCCGGCAATCGCCTGTCCATGACGGGGCCGGAGGGCACCACCGGCTGCGCCTACAACCCGGACGGCCTGCTGACGACGCTCACCGATCCGTCGAGCGGCAGCTTCGGCTTCGGATATGACGCCCTGGAGCGGCTGACGTCCATCACCCGCCCCAACGGCGTCAACGACCTTTTGCAATATGACCGGGCGGGGGAGCTGACCAGCCGCGTCGCCTCCCTGGGTTCCGCCACCCTGGCCGAGTCGCGCTACGCCTATGACCCGGCGGGGCGGCGCACGTCGCGCACCGGGCTTGCCGGTACCAGCACGTACACCTACGACGCCGCCGGCAGGCTCACGGGGGCAACCTACCCTGCAGCCTCCGGCTTGACCGATGCGACGTACACCTACGACCCAGTGGGCAACCGGATCAGTGCCAACGGCACCCAGTATACCTACGACGTGGCGGATCGCCTGACATCGGACGGCACCTACACCTACGCCTACGACGACTCGGGTAACGTCACCAGCCGCACCGACATCGCCACGGGGGCGGTAACCAGGTTCGATTGGAACGCGCAGCACCAGCTGCTGGCGGTGCACCATCCCGACGGCGCCACCACCACCGACGCCTACGACGCCCTGGGACGGCGCATCGGGGTGGACGCCGCGGGCCAGACCACGGGCTACGTCTACGACGGGGCGAACATCCACCTGGAGTATGACGGGGGCAGCCTGGCCGCCGTGTACACCACGGGGCTGCGCGCGGACAGCGTCCTGGAGATGACCCGGGGCGGGCAAAGCTACTACTACCTCCAGGACGGCCTGGGGAGCACCACGGCACTTACAAACGCAACCGGCAGCGTGGTGGACAGCTACCGCTACGATGCCTTCGGCAACCCCGTCTCTACGGGGACGGTGGAGAACCCCTTCACCTTCACGGGCAGGGAATATGACGGGGAGGATGGAATCTACTTCTACCGGGCTAGGTATTATGACCCCGGTACGGGCAGGTTCCTGAGCGAGGACCCGTCACCTTCGTTCAATCCTTATCCCTATGCTGGCAACGATCCGGTGGATTTCGTAGATCCAAGCGGAACTGATATCGTTGAGTATGAAGAAACGGCGGGAATCCAACAAATCGAGCCTGTTGTTACCAATGAAGGGCTCAATGCCATTAGTGATTACTTGCAAGAGATTGAATTAGAATATGATGAAGAATATCCCTATAATCGAGTGATGCTCGAGCGATTAAAGGGAGGTCTTAGAACGCAACAAGATATTAACTTCTATCAACACGAACTCTACGAATCAAACTTGGTAAAGCGAGGTCTCACCCGAGATATAGCTCACTCTGAAACTCTTGCGAGATATGGCGTAAGGGAATTTGACCTTTACCACCCGTCGGTAATCCAGCAGTATCCCCAATTTTTTAGCTCGTCATGGTTTGCGTACTATGGCATTAGATGAATGCTTCAATGTAAGCTTTCAGTGAACCGCGTTTACGACTTGGTCTTGGTCAGGGGATAGAGATAAATCGACTTGAGGGGAAGCTTGGCTTTTCTCCCCTTTTCCTGGCCCTTTTTGCCCCGGCCCTCAGTAATCCCGACCAGCTTCCAGTTGGCAGCTCTGACGTATATTTTCACAGCCGCAGGCAGCCACGGCCGGGTTCACTGAAAGCTTACGCTTCAATGCAATAAAAGTAGGTGTGGTATATGTTGCTTAAGATCTTAGGCTCTCTTAAGGAATTAGATATCAAAGAAATATCTCAAGATGTTAATAAAAGATGTATTTATAATGTATATTTTCCGTTGCCTTCAAAAAGCCCTATCCTTCATATAAATAAGTCGCTCACGTTCGGCGTAGAATGGTCATTCTATGGCGCTAAACAAAACTATGCCTGCATTTTAATGGTATTGCATTATATTCCTATGCCTCGCACAGAATCTCCTCTCTCTATATATACAACCAAAGGATTTTTCAGACATGATAATCGTCATGGAGACATTTATTTGGGCTTGCCAAGTGAATTCTATCCTGGGGTAAAAAACGGAATAATAAATTATTTCAATAGGGTTGAGTTTTCTGGCCATTATCTTGCTTTTGACGTGTTATATGCTAGGCATGCTACAATTAGTTCATCATCCTATGCTTTTGAAAAGGCTACGATGTATGCTTTGGATATTATGATAAATCGGGCTTTAGATACAGGCGTAGCAGTATTGAAGCAGATTCCTGCGGTCGAAGACATGCACTTATTCTGATGTAAGCCTACGCATGTGACCTAACCGTCAACCGCCTGTCCCTGACGGGCCCGGAGGGCACCACCGGCTACGCCTACAACCCCGACGGGTTGCTGACCAGCCTCACGGATCCGTCCGGGGGCAGCTTCCACTTCGGCTACGACGCCCTGGAGCGGCTGACGTCCATCACCCGCCCCAACGGGGTCGACGACCTTCTGCAATATGACCAGGCGGGGGAACTGACCAGTCGTGTCGCCTCCCTGGGCTCCACCACCCTGGCCGAGTCGCGCTACGCCCATGACCCGGCGGGGCGGCGCACGTCGCGCAACGGCCTTGCCGGCACCAGCACCTACACCTACGACGCCGCCGGGAGGCTCACGGGGGCAACCTACCCGGCAGCCTCCGGCTTGACCGATGCGACGTACACCTATGATCCGGCGGGCAACCGGACCAGCGCCAACGGCGCCCAGTATGCCTACGACGCGGCGGACCGGCTGACCTCGGACGGCACCTACACCTACGCCTACGACAATTCTGGCAACCTCACGAGCCGCACCGACATCGCCACCGGGGCGGTAACCAGCTTCGAGTGGAACGCGGACCACCAGCTGCTGGCTGTCCACTACCCCGACGGCACCACGACCACGTACGCCTACGACGCCCTGGGACGGCGCATCGGGGTAGACGCCGCGGGCCAGGCCACGGGATATGTGTACGACGGGGCGAACATCCACCTGGAGTATGACGGGGACAGCCTGGCCGCCGTGTACACCACGGGGCTGCGCGCGGACAGCGCCCTGGAGATGACCCGGGGCGGGCAAAGCTACTACTACCTCCAGGATGGGCTGGGTAGCACCACGGCCCTGACCGATGCCGCGGGAAGCGTGGTGGACGCCTACCGCTACGACGCCTTCGGCAACCCTGTCTCCACGGGTACGGTGCCAAACCCCTTCACCTTCACCGGCGGGGAATATGACGGGCGGATGGAATCCACCGCAGGCCGGAAGGACGGCCTGGGATGATGCTGTGGTCTTGGTCAACCCTGACCGGTCACGTTGCGGCAGGAGACTCCGGCTAGCGCAGGGAGGCGAGGATGCCGGCGGCCAGGGCCAGGACCGCCCCGGCGAAGGCGCGGCGCAGGAAGGCGGTGCTAACGCGGCGGCTCGTCAGGGTGCCCAGCCAAGCCCCCGGGACGGCTCCCGCCAGTACCGGGGCCGTCCACAGCCACGGAATCTCCCCGGCTCCGGCGCGGCCGAGCACTCCGCCCACCCCGGCCAGCAGCACCAGGGGCAGGGAGGTCCCGATGGCGGTGCGGGTGGGAACGCCAAGGATCCGGATCATGAAGGGCAGGAGCACCGAGGCGCCCCCCACCCCGGCCGTGGCCGCCAGGAAGCCGGCGGGCAACGCGCCGGCCAGGGCTCGCAACCGAGCGACGGGAGGCACCTTCTCAGACTCACCGCGCAGGGGAAAGAGCATGGACAGCCCGGCTGTTCCGGCCAGGACCGCGAAGACGCCGAGGAGGACCAGCCGCGGCAGATGCGCCTGGAGCAGACCGCCGGCCAGGGAACCCGCCACGACGCCCAGGCCCAGCCAGCGTACCAGGGGGCCGTGGACGGCGCCGTGGCGGCGGTGGGCGAGGAAGCCGGACGCTGCGGCCGCGGCCACGTAGACCATGCTCAGGGAGGTCAGTCGATGCACGTCCATGGCCACGCCGGCCGTCGGTCCGAGGTAGAGCAGCAGCGGGATCAGGACCACGGCGCCGCCGATACCCAATAGTCCCGAGGAGAAGGCGCTGAGGGTCCCGGCGGCGAAGAGGAAGGCCAGGGCGATCAAGCTTCCTCCAAAGAGCGGGCCAACTCCTGGGCCAAGGCCAGCACGGGGGCGGCTTCCTCCTCCCTCAGGCTGCCCAGACCGCAGGAGGTGGAGATGTAGACCGGCTGCAGGGCGGGGGAGGGCACCCCCAGGCGGGCGAGGTGCTCCCGCAGTTCGGCCAGACGCCGGGCAAGCGTGGTCGGGTCGTCCTCCGTGAGCCGGTTGGGCACCACGCCCCAGGAGATGGTGCCGCCGCGTGCCAGGAAGGCCTCCAACTCTTTCGGATATAGCAGCAGGTTCTCGGGGTAGTCGTAGACGTCGAAGTGCAGAAGATCCGCCGCGGTGGTCATGGCCAGGGAGCCGTCGGTGTTGGCGCAGCAGTGGATGCCCGCCCGGGCACCCGCCGCGTGGATGGCCTCCACCACCTCGTCCAGGTCCCGGACGATTCGCGGACCGTCCAGGGTGGCGAAGGCGGCGGCGCCGTAGTAGGCCAGGGAAGGCTCGTCCACGAAGACGATGGTCGGCAGGCCGCGCTCGGAAAGCTGCTTCGCCTGCCAGCGGGCCTTCATGGCCAGCCCCTTGACCAGGGCGTCGTGCAGCCCCTCGTGGTAATAGGCGGCGCGGCTCTCCTGATCCTGCAGGGCCAGCCCCAGGGAGAGGGGACCGGTGATCTGTCCCTTGAGTTCCGTCACCGTGGACGGCAGGGGGGAGTCCAGGAGCAGGTGCAGTCCCGCCGCGTGCTCCCGGCTGATGCGGAAGCTGTCCAGGGCGACCTCGTCGTCGGCCTGCGCCGCCAGGTAGCGCTCGTAGAAGTCCTCCAGGGCGGGACCCAGGGCTTCCCAGCTGGTGTCGGCCCGCCGGCCCGGGCCCGGCAGGAGGGCGGGCAGGCCCTCGGTGAACTGGGCGAACATGTCCTCCCGGGGATCCCGCCGGGGCAGCTGCGGCCAGGCCAGGGTCTCGGGGGTGTAGCGCAGGAACAGTTCCCAGGCCTCATGAGGATCTTTTTGGGGCAGGCTGCCCACCGCCATGCTGCGCGCCACGTCCACCACCGCCTTTCTCCGGGTATTCTACCATGACGCGACGAGTCGCGCAGCGGGGGACCGGGATGCGGGAAGGAACGGCGGGGAGGATCGGCCTTGTTGGGTTCACGGGCAAATGATACAATAGGCCGTGAACGGGCCGATGGGGAGGTGGCGGGAATTGGCGGTTTGGGTGGTTTGGGAAACGCGGCTGCGCGCGGGAACCGAGGCGGAAGGCCTGGCCCTCACCCAACGGATCTGGTCTGACATGGTCGGCTTCCCCGGCTATCTTGCTCACGAGGTCCTGCAGGACGACGACCAAAATGGACATCTCCTGGTGGTCAGCAGGTGGGAAAGCCGTCAGGCGGCCGACGCTACCAAAGAGCTGTATGCGGGATCGCCCATGGTGCTTCGGCTGGCGCCGCTCTTGGCCGAAGAACGCAGCCGATGGGTGATGGCGCTGCGAGATGCATACTTCAAGTGAGCCGGGGAACAGTTCCCTGGATGACGTTGGCGCTGGCCAATGCCCGCAAGCCGCGCAGACCGCCGGGAGCCCGGGTCGCCCAAGCGGAAGACCCGTTGGAGGACACCGTCTCGGCGGCAGGCTTTCTGAGAACTTGGGGATTTGCATGGGAGGGTGAGCTAAAGCTTTCCGGGCTTCGGCGGCTGCAGGAGGTGGTCGAGGCCTTGATGGAATCAATGGTCGGAGGAGGCCGGCCTGCGGACGCGGCCCTTGAAAGCATCAACGACGCCGCCGCCGGCTGCGGATGGGTCAAACGGCTTACCGCAACTCTCAAGCTCGCGGAAGAACCGCGATGGCGGGACCCGGTGGCCGGTCTGGCGGCTAGGTGCCTGGTGGAGATAGCGGCGTGCGACTCCCGGCGGATCAAACGCTGCGCCAGACCGGAATGCGGGCTTTTCTTTTACGACACGACCCGCAACGCAAATGCCCGCTGGCACCAGGAAGCTCCTTGCGGTTGGCGAGCGAGAGCCCAACGACGGCGCAAACAGTGACGGAAGGAGATGGTACGAATGGGCGTGCCGTCGGCACCGCGGGTGTTTGTGAGCGGCCTTTTGCCGGCGCCGGCCATGGAGCAGCTGGCGGAGCTGGATCTGGGCTGGTGGGAGGGGGACAACCTCTCCCGGGAGAGGCTGCTGGAGGAGGCCGCCCGGGCCCAGGGCCTTTTGACCTTCCTGACCGACCGGGTGGACGAGGAGCTCTTGGCGGCGGCGGGGCGGCTAAAGATCGTGGCCAACCTGGCCGTGGGCTTCGACAACTTCGACCTGGCGGCGGCCACCCGCCACGGGGTGCTGCTCACCAACACCCCGGACGTGCTCACCGAGGCCACGGCGGATCTGGCCTTTGGTCTCCTGATAGCGGCGGCCCGCCGCTTCCGGGAGGGCCGGGACTGGCTGGAGGGCGGCCACTGGCAAGGCTGGCGGCCCCTGCTCCTGGCCGGCCAGGAGGTGGGGGGGGCCACCTTGGGCATCGTGGGCCTGGGCCGGATCGGCCGGGCGGTGGCCCGCCGCGCCCGGGGCTTCGACATGCGCATCCTGTACACCGCCAGCCGCCGCCACCCGGAGGCGGAGGACGAGACGGGAGCGGTGTTCGTATCCCTGGGCGAACTCCTGGAGCAGGCCGACTTTGTATCCCTGCACTGCCCTTTGACTCCCGCCACGCACCACCTCATCGGGCCCGCCGAGTTGGCCCGGATGAAGCCCACGGCGGTACTGGTGAACGCGTCCCGGGGAGCGGTGGTCGATCAGACAGCCCTCCTGGAGGCCCTGCGCGCGGGACGGATCTTCGCCGCCGGCCTGGACGTCTTCGAGGAGGAGCCCATAGCTCCCGACGATCCCCTGCTGGGGCTGCCCAACGTGGTGGCCCTGCCGCACCTGGGCAGCGCCACGGTGGCCACCCGCACCCGCATGGCCCTGCGGGCGGTGGAGAACCTGCGCGCCGGGCTGGCCGGCGCTCGGCCGCGGGACCTTTTAAACCCGGAGGCTTGGCACGGTTGAAGGTGGTGATCGCCCCCAATGCCTTCAAGGGCAGCCTCAGCGCTCAGGCGGTGGCCCGGCACCTGGCCCGGGGGGTGTGCCGGGCGGTGAGGGCGGCCCGGGTGGTGCGCTTGCCCCTGGCCGACGGGGGGGAGGGCACGGTCCAGGTCCTGCTGGCGGCCCGGGGTGGGCGGCGGTTCGTCCTCCCTGTCCCGGACGCCCGCGGTCGCCCGGTCTTGGCCGAGGGGGCGGTCCTGTCCGACGGCACGGGGGTGCTGGAGGCGGCGGCCGCCTCGGGGTTGGCCCGGCTGCCGGGGGAGCTGCGGGATCCGCGGGTTGCCAGCAGCCGCGGCACCGGGGAGCTCCTAAAGTTCCTCCTGGACCGGGGCTGTCGGCGCATCCTCCTGGGGCTGGGGGGCACGGCCACCTGTGACGCCGGAGCGGGGGCATTGACTGCTCTGGGGATGCGCTTCCTGGACCGCCACGGCAGAGACTTACCCCCCGGCGGGGCAGCCCTGGGTAGCCTGGAGCGCATCGACCGACAAGGCCTGGACCCGCGTCTGGCCGCCACCGAGGTGGTGCTCTTGTGCGACGTGGACGCGCCGCTTTTAGGACCGCGAGGCGCCGCCCGCCAATTCGCGCCCCAGAAAGGAGCTGACTCGGCGGCGGTGGACGAGCTGGAGGCGGCCTTGGAGCGCTTCGCGGCCGTGGTCGGCGCCCGCTCGGCGGAGGATCCCGGGACCGGCGCGGCCGGGGGCATGGGAGCGGGACTGGCCGCCCTCCTGCCGCGGGTGCGCTTGGTGCGGGGAGCCGCCTTCCTGGCGGCGGCGGCCGGTTTGGAGGACCAACTTAGCGGGGCCGATCTGGCCATCACCGGGGAGGGACGGCTGGACGGCCAGACCGCCCAGGGCAAGGCGGTGGCCGAGGTGGCCCGCTCGGCCCGGCGCGCGGGGGTGCCGGCGGTGGCCGTGGTGGGTTCCCTGGGCCGGGGCTGGCAGGCCCTCCTGCCCTTGGGCCTGACGGCCGCCCTGCCCCTGGTGGGGGAAGGGGTGGACCGGGAGCGGGCGATGCGGGAAGCGCCGAGACTTCTGGAGCGCGCGGCCGAGCGGGTGGCCACCCGACTGCTTTAGGCTCACTGTGGCGGCACCGTGGCCAGGCGCACCTCCGCCAGAGCGGCGAGATCCGGGTCCAGGCAGCACAGGTCGGAGGCGTCCACGGCCTGGATGGCGGTCTTGCCCAGGGCGCGCACGGCCAGGGTAAGTTCCTGCCGGCAGCTCTCCAGGAAGTTGGCCAGGGCGCGGGCACCTCGCTCCACGTCCAGGCGTTGCGCCAGGTCGCCGTCGGCGAAGACCAGGGCCGTGGGCGGCTCGAAGGGCAGGGCGTCGGTGATCTGGCCGTGGGACACGGCCATGAGGGCCGCCGTGCCGATGGCCACCGCCTGGGCGCCCAGGGCCAGGACCTTCAGGAAGTCGGAGGGGCCGCGCAGGCCCCCGGAGGCGATCAGGGTCACGCGCCGCAGGGGATCGGCCTCGCGCAGGAAGCGGGCGGCCCGGGGCAGGGCGTACACCAGGGGCAGGCCGAAGTCGTCGGAGACCGTCACCGGGGCGTTGGCGGTGCCGGCCTCGGCGCCGTCGACGGTGACCGCGTCCGCACCGGCGGCCAGGACCCAGGCCAGGTCCTCCTCCAGTCGGTCGCTGGCGCACAGCTTCACTCCCACCGGAATGCCCGGAGCCGTCTCCCGCAGCCAGGCCACCAGGGGAACGAGATCCGCCGGGCGGTTCATCTCCGGCAGCCGGGAGTGGATCAGCGCCGTCTGCCCCGGAGAGAGGCCCAGGAGCCGCCGGGCGCGGGGCGGCAGGTCCGCGGCCGCCTTGCGGCGGCTCGTCGCGGCCTCCGATCCTTGGGCCAGCTGGATCTCCAGCATGTCGGCCTGCCGCAAAAGGGCCGGGTCGCGGCTCCAGCCGCCGCGGTTGTACTGGAGCACCAGCTTGGCCGCTTCCCGCCGCTCCGCGGGTAATAGGGGGCCCTCGCCGGAGTTGGTGGCCGTGTCGGCCAGCCGCGTGCCGCGGGCGATGGGCAGCTTGGCCCGCTCGCTGAGGGCGAAGCCGTAGGCCATGCCGCTGACCAGCACGGGGAGGGAGAGTACCAGGGGACGGGAAGCGCCGGGACCAATGACGGTGGCGAGGTCCACGGGAACGTCCTCGGGGGTCGGCAGGCGGGCCAGCTGGGCCGGCACGAAGAGGAGGCCGTCCAGGCCGGGGAAGTTCTTGGGGGAACCCATGGGGCGCTCCACCGGCCGTCCCGTCTCCGCCCGCAGGTTGATGTTCACCCCCTCCAAGGGCGGGGTGCTCATCAAGGAGGAGTACAGTTCCACCAGGGTGTTCTTGATTTGCGCGCGA
Source organism: Bacillota bacterium (assembly GCA_021810565.1). Classification (GTDB taxonomy): domain Bacteria; phylum Bacillota; class Sulfobacillia; order JAJZIM01; family JAJZIM01; genus JAJZIM01. The sequence continues at coordinate 25,855 of JAJZIM010000028.1, read as the reverse complement.
AAGAAGTGGTTCAGGCTCAGGCGAGCGAAGGCACGGCCCAGGAGGAAGGCCCCCGCCAGGAGCAGCAAGGCGGTGATGAGGGCGGTGGCAAGGGCCCCGGTCAGGATCTCACCCAAGGGCATCAGGGGGTTCCCTCCAGCCAGGCGGCGGCCCCCGGGGGCAGGTGGGGGTAGGTGCGGCTGGCGGGGGGCACGAGGTTGCCCTCCGCCACCGTGCTATGGCATTGGGTGCACTTGAACCCCTGACGATACAGACCGTGCATGCTGACGCGCCGACCCCGGTAGACGATGCGTTGGCGCCAGCCGGGCACCGCCACCCGCCCCTGTCGGTTGCGGATGGGCCGGCGGTGGCAGGCGATGCAGGCGTCGTCGCTCACCTGGGCGCGCATAGGCCGCATCCGTCGCCAGGCTCCGGTCAGGGTGGTCACCACCTCCCGGGCGGCGCCCAAGTTGCCCGCCAGGGCGCCGATGAGGCCCGGGCGGGAGTGGCAACTGGTGCAGGCGACTTTGGCGTGCGGGGAGTGCTGCCAGGCCTGGACGAGGGGCTGCATCTGGTGGCAGCTGCCGCAGAACCAGGGCTCCGTCGGACGGGAGAAGGCCAGCAGGGCGCTTAGAGCATAGGCGGCGAGCCCGGCGCCCAAGAGGGCCCCTCCGAGGCACAGGGCGTGGCGCACCGCGCGCACGGGATCAATATCCTCCGGGACCCAAGGTGTCGCCCCGGGTCAAGAGGGGCAGCACCACCGCCACCAGGAGCAGCTCGCCCAAGATTCCGATGGCGACTCCCCAAAGGAGGCCCCGGACCAGGGCCCGGAAGTTGCCGGCGCTGAAGAAGGCCTCCTGGGCGGCGGCCAGGCTGTGTTCAAGCGCTGCCAGCCGGTCCCGCAGTCCTCGGGCTTCGGCCAGGGCCGTGGACAGGGCCGCCGGTGTCCTGCGTCGCATGCCGCTCCCCCCATTCCCTTGCGATGGTGCCCGGGTCGCGGCCTTCCCATGCCGTCATTTTCTTCCGCCATAGGCGGCGGGGCGAGGGAACATACTAGCGGCGAGGTGAGAGCTGCTTGGAGCATCCCACCGTATCCGTGGCCTTCGTTCCCGAGGGGTCGGTGCTGGAGCGGGCCATGGCCCTGCAGGACGCCTGCGCGGTCTTGAGCGCCCGGGTGGACGGCATCCTTTTGGCCCTGCCGGGGCCGTTGGCGCGGGGGGATCTGGAAGCGGTGCTGGGCCAGCTCGCCGGCACCGTGGGGGCTAGCGACGACGTGAGCACCCGTCGCTTCACCATCGGCGGTGCCCAGGGGCGGCCGGCCGCCCTCCTCTACATCGAATCCCTGGTGAACAAGAAGCAGCTCGAGGAGCACGTGCTGGAGAAGCTGCTCTACGGGGCCGGAGGAGCGGACGATCTGCACGCCCTGGCCGAGCGAGACCTGTCGGCCTTGGGGGTGCGGGAGGTGGACCGACCGGAGCGCCTGGCCCAGGAGCTCTTGGCCGGCAGCGCCGTGCTGGTGGCCCAAGGATTCACCCGCGGCCTGGTGTTCCAGGTGCAGGGCTGGCCCACCCGGGCCATCAGCACCCCCAAACGGGAGCGCAGCATCAAGGGACCGCAGGAGGGCTTCAGCGAGACCCTGGAGGTGAACCTGAGCCAGCTTCGCCGCCGCATCCGAGACCCCGACCTGCGGGTGCGCCTTTTCACCCTGGGGGAGAGGAGCTCCACCGACGTGGCCCTGCTCTACATCCATGGGCTTTCCAACCCGCGGGTGATTGCCGATCTCCAGGCCAAGCTGCAGCGGATCAAGGTGGACCGGATGCTGGCCACGCAGCAGCTGGAGGAGCTTTTGACCGAGGAGCGCTGGGCACCCTTCCCCCTCATGAAGTCCACGGATCGTCCGGACCTGGCGGCGCAGGCCCTCTTGGACGGGCAGGTGGTCCTCCTGACGGAGACCACCCCCATCGCCCTCTTGGCTCCCGCCACCTTCGTGGACACCATGAAGGCCAGCGAGGATCTCTACCAGATGCCGCTGGTTTCCTTGTACCTGCGCATCTTTCGCTGCCTCGGCCTGCTGGTGGTATTCTTGCTGCCGGGGCTGTACATCTCCATCACCACCATGAACGCGGGCCTTTTGCACACCTCCCTGGCCATGTCCATCGCCGCCAGCCGAGAGGGGGTGCCCTTCCCGCCCTTCCTGGAGGTGATCACCATGGACGTGATGCTGGAGATGTTGAACGAGGCCACCATCCGATTGCCCAGCCAGGTGGGCTCGGCGGCCACGGTGGTGGGGGGACTGATCATCGGGGAGGCGGCGGCCCGGGCGCGCCTGGTCAGCGACATCATGGTGGTGGTGGTGGCCTCCACCGCCATCAGCTCCTTCCTCTTCCCGGTCTATGAGCAGAGCCTGGCCTGGCGGATGAGCAAGTATTGCATCATCGCCTTCACCACTCTCTTCGGCTTCTGGGGCATGTCCATGGGCGTGTTCCTGTTCCTGGTGCATATGTCCAGCGTGGAGTCTTTCGGAGTGCCCTATCTGACCCCGTGGGTCCCTTTCGACTGGGAGGGCATCAAGCGGGACACCGTCCTGCGTACGCCTTGGTTCTGGCTCCAGGAGCGCGCCCGCCACCTGCACCCCTTGCAATTGCGGCTGCGCCGCCCCCCTGGAGGCGACCGATGAGGGCCGGGCGTCTCGCCGTCGTGCTGGCGGGGATGCTGCTCTTGGTCAGCGGCTGCTGGGACATGACCGCCGTGGACGATCGGAACATGGTGGCCATGCTGGCTTTGAACCGCCGAGCCGGAGAATGGACGGTGCGCGCCCAGGTGCTCCTGCCCCGGTATTTCGCGGGGGCCCCGGGCACCACGGCCGGCGGCGGCAACGGCGGGCGGACTCCCCCCTTCACGGTGCTGTCCGGGCGGGGCGGGACTTTTCTGGCCGCCATGCAGTCCATGGAGGACCGGTCCAACCGCCTGTTCGACTACTCGCTGCTCAAGGTGGTGGTCCTGGGCCGGGGCCTGGTCCGGGAGGGCCTGCGGCGAGTGGATCCCCTGCTCCGGGACGTCAAGCTGCCTCCCATGGCCTACGTGGGGGTGGCCCGGGAGGGCACCGACCGCATCCTGGAGGCCCAGGCGGTCACCGAGTCCTTGCCCAGCCACTACCTGTACACCCTGTTCTCCCGGCAGGGAAACCGGACGGGGGCCGCCATGGGGGTGATGCTCTGGCAGTTCATGCGCCACCGGTTCGGTGACGGGGACGCCTTTGCCCCCGGCCTGACGGTGGGTCGCCACGGCCTGCGGGTGGACGGCCTGGCCCTCTTCCGCGGCGGCCGGTTCGCCGGGTGGCTGGATCCCCGGGAGACGGCCACCTTCGATCTGGTGCGCCGGGGCTACCCCCACTACCAGGTAAGCGCTCAGGGGCCTCCAACGGTGAGCCTGCGCGTGATCGGGGGCCGGGCCACCTACGGAGTGCGGCTGCGGCGGGGGGAGCCCCGCCTGTGGGTGCGCGTGGGCCTGCGGGGGAACCTGGCCGAGGCCGGTCGGTCAGTGCGCACGGTGGCGCAGGCGGACCGCGCCCAGAGCCTCTTGGCCTCGGCCCTGCGCCTGCGGATGCGCCGGCTGGTGGCGCGGCTGCAAAAGCTGGACACCGATCCCATCGGCTTTCGGGAGAAGCTGCGGGAGCAAAAGCCCCATAGCCCTTTCCTGCGGGAGTGGGGCAGGATATATCCGAAGCTGGACGTGTCCGTGCGCGTGCGCGTCAACGAGGTGCGCCAAGGGTTCATCTTCTAAAGAGATCCCAGGGGGTGAGCAAGGATGTTCGTCCGGGGAGTGGTGCCGCCCATGGAGGCGGCGGCTCTCACCACCATCGTCTGTTTTTGAACCACCGTCTTCGTCTTCCCGCAATTCGCCGTGGCGGCGGCGGGAGGCTACGCCGCCTGGATGGTGGCGCTGGTGAGCCTGGTTGCGGGCTTGCTGATCCTTTGGATCACCGTGCCCCTGGCGATGCGCTTTCCCGGGCAGACTCCGGTGGGGTACTTCCAATTCCTCTTGGGGCCGGTGCTGGGCAAGGTGGCCGCAGCGGGGCTTCTGCTCTACCTGGCCCTGGGCATCCCCTTGGACCTGCGGGTGGCCACCGACAACACCATCGCCATCTTCTTCGTGCACACCCCGGCCTGGGCCGTGCTCTTGCTCCTGGTCTATGCCGGCTCCTACCTGGCGGTGCTGGGACCGGCCAAGATGGCGCGCCTGGCCCCTTTTTTCCTGGTGGTGGTGAGCCTGGTGGTGGCGACGCTGGTGCTGTTGGGCTCACCCTACTTTCATCCCGGCTACCTTTCCCCCCTGGAGGGACCGGGCGGGGTGAACTGGGGCAGCCCCTACCTGTGGGCGGCCGCCTCCCTGCACCATTGCCTCTTGCTTTACCTGTTCCTGCTGCCTTCCCTGCGCCAGCAGGGTCGGGCCCTGCGCACGGGCCTCTTGGCCGTGCTGTTCGGGAGCATTCCGGTCACCGCCTCGCTGATCGTGCCCCTCATGACTTTCGGCGTGCCCATGATGCAGCACTTGGCCCAGCCCTCCATCCTCTATTTCTCCATCCTCACCTGGCACCAACTGCCGGTCAGTCAGCTGTCCTACGTGCTGTTCATGCTCTGGCAGTTCAACATGCTCTTCACCTTCGGGCTGGGGATGTATGCCCTGGCGCTGGGCACGGGCCAGCTGCTGGGCCTGGCCGATTACCGGGTCCTGGTGCCCCTCTTCGCCATCTTGGGGCTGGTGTCGGCCCACTTTCTGCGCTCCGTCTCGGTGTTGTTCCTGTTGTACCGCTGGTGGGCGCCGGGGATCTTCGTCTTCGCCGGGCTGTTGTTTCCTCTGCTGTGGTTCTTGTACCTGCGGCAGCGCCGCCGGCTGGCCTTGCAGAAGGCGCTTTTGGGCGTGGGGCCCTAGCATCCGGGCATACTAGGCCGGAGGGGAGGGAACCAGCATGTCGGAGCGGGCCGAGCCGGAAACGGGCCGGCCGGTGGCGGTGGAGGAAGGCCTGGAGCCGGTGCGCCGGGCCCTGGCCGCGGCGGGCTACACCGTGGTGGGTCTGCACGGGCAGGCCTGGCGGGGGGCCCAGGCGGTGGTGGTGAGCGGCATGGACGACGGCTTTTTGGGCCGGGAGGATACGGCGCTTAGGGCACCGGTGATCGACGCCGCTGGCTTGCGTCCCGGGGAGGTGGTGGCCCTGGTGCGGGCGCGGGTAGTGCGGCGCTGACAGCGGCGCCGCGCCGTCATCCCAGCAGCCGCCCGCCGTCGACCACCACCAGGGAGCCGGTCAGGTAGTCGGCCGCCGGGGAAGCGAGGAAGAGGGCGACCTTGGCGATGTCGTCCGGGATGCCCCAGCGGCCCAGGGGGATCCGGCTGGTGAAGGACTCCATGAGCTGGGCGTACGCTTCGGCGGAGACTCCGGCTGGGACCTGGGAGGTGCCCTCGGTGCGGATGCCGCCCGGGGCGATGGCGTTGACCAGGATGCCGTGGGGGGCGAACTCCAGCGCCAGGTTCTTGGTCAGCATCAACACGCCGCCCTTGGAGGCGTCGTAGGCCGCCAACCCCACCGAGGAGGGATGCAGGCTGTCGATGGAGGCGATGTTGATGATCCGGCCGCCGCCGCCCTGGGCGATCATCTGCCGGGCGGCGGCCTGGCAGGCGAAGGCCACCCCGCGCAGGTTCACCCGATACACCCGATCGAAGAGCTCCGGGGTGGTCTCCAGCATGGGCACCGAGGGATAGATGCCGGCGTTGTTGACCAGGATGTCCACCGCGCCCAGGTGCTCGACGGCGGCGTCGAGCAGGGCCTGGGGGGCACCCTCCGTGGCGATGTCCAGGCCGATGCCCATCGCCTGTCCGGGGGAGGCTCCCGACCGGACCACGGCGGCCTGGGCTGCGGCACCGTCCAGGTCCGCGATGAGCACCCGGGCCCGGGCGGCGACCAGGCGCTGCACGATGCCGAACCCGATTCCCGCCGCGCCACCGGTGACCACGGCCCGCTTGCCTGCGATGTCGAAGGGATTGTCCATGTTCATGCATCTCCTCTCATCTCATGGGGCACATAGAACCTTCTGGAAACCGGGCCGGGAATCCTGCTCCCGGGTGCGGAGGAAACGAGGACCCGGCCCCAAGGAGGAGAAAGGCGGGCGGCGTGGAAGTCTGCCCCGGGAGGGGCGATGGGGATTGATCATCAACCTGGAGGGCTTGGACGGGGCGGGGAAGAGCACCCAGGCGGAGCTTTCGGCGCGTAACCTGGCCCGGCGTGGCCTGCCGGCCCGGGTATTCCACTTCCCGGACTACGAGACTCCCACGGGGATCAAAATCAAGGCCGCGCTGCAGAACGCAGCGGCGGCACCCGGCGGGGCGGACGAGCTCTACCGGCTTTTCGCGGCCAATCGCCGGGAGGTGCAGCCGCAGATCGAGGCCGCCCTGTCCCGGGGCGAGGTGGTGTTGCTGGACCGCTACTGCGCCTCCGGCTGGGCCTACGGCATCGCTCGGGGAAGGTCGGAGGAATGGCTGATATCCCTGGACCGGGGGCTGCCCCTGCCGGATCTGGTGGTGGTGCTGGACGTTCCGGTGGCCTTGGCGCAGGAACGGATGGCCCATCGGCGGCGGGATGCCTATGAAGGCGACACCGCGCTGCTGGAGGCGGTGCGGCGGGCCTATCTGGATCTGGCTCTCCGGCACGGTTGGCGGGTGGTGTCCGACGAGCGACCACCGGAGGAGGTCCAAAGGGAGCTTTGGGCGGCGATGGAGGGGATGCTGGAGGACGCGGGGCTGTAGGAGGGGCACCGGCGGCGGGCTCAAAAGGTCCGCATCACCCGGATGACCACCAGGGCCAGCATGAGGAGCACGTACAGGCGCAGGCACCAAAGGAGCACCCGAAGGCCACGGGTAATCCGCCGGCGTCCCAAGGGTAGCCGCCGGCGTTGCCCGGGCTCCAACCCGGACCAGAACGCTTCATCCCGTTTGCCGCTACGGCTCAAGGCAGGCTTCCTCCTTCCGGCAGCACCGTAGTCAACCCGTAGAGGAGACCTGCGGCCACCAAGGCGGCCACCACGGCGCCCACCAGGACGTTCTGGAGGGCGCCGTTGACGTGGCGGCCCATGATTTCCCGGTCGTTGACCAGCAAGTACAGAAAGACCAGGGCCGGCGGCATGGTGAGCACGGCCAGGACGTTTATCACCAGCACGATGGATTCCAGCGGCGCGCCGGGGATGAGCACCAGGGCGGCGGCCAGGAAAGCCCCCGCCACCAGCACGGCACGGAAGAGCGGGGCTTGGCGCACCCCTGCGTTCAGGCTGCCCCGGCGGCGGACCACCTCGGCGAGGGCGTAGGCCGAGGAGGTGGAGATGGTGATGGAAGCCACCAGACCGGCCTCCAGGATCCCCAAGGCGAAGAGGGCGGCGCCGGTCCAGCCGAGCGCGGGCACCAGGGCTTGGGCGAAGGCGGCCCCTTGAAACTGCGCGGCGCTCAGGTGGTGGAAGAGGGGGGCGGTGGCCACGATGGCGGCCATGGCCCCTACGGCGGCCAGGAGCGCCCCCAGGGCCGTGTCGATGCGGGCGTGGGGGATGTCTCGGGCTGTGAGTCCCTTGTCCACGGTGGCGCTTTGCTGGAAGAAGAGCATCCAGGGCGTGACCGTGGCTCCCACGTCGGCCAAAAGCAGGGTCAGGGTGGAGCGGGAAAGACCGTCGGGCAGGGGCGACCAGGTCGCCAGGGCGTGGGCGATGCCCCGAGGATCAGGGTGGGCGAGCAGCGCGGCGGGGACGAAGACCAGGTTCAAGAGGGCGAATGCCAGCGTCAGGCGTTCCCAGGTCCAGTAGCGGCGGGAGAGGAGGGCCGCCGTGACCACGCCGAGCCCCGCGGCCACGCCGGGCATGGGACTTACGCCGAAGAAGGACAGGCCGGCGCGCACGCCGATAAACTCGGTGGCAAGGGTAAGGAAATTGCCGACGATCAGGTCGCCCATGGCCAGCCAGCCCCAAAAACCGCCGAAGCGCTCGAAGATCAGCTGGGCGTGGCCGCGGTGGCTGACGGCGCCCAGGCGCACTGTCATCTCCTGAACCAGGAAGGCCAGGGCGAAGGTGACCAACACGAAAGGGAGGAAGAAGCCTACGCCGAAGTCGGCCCCCGTGGCGGCGTAGGAGAGCATGCTGGGGGCGTCGTTTTCCCCCAGCATGACCAGAATGCCCGGCCCCACCAGGAGCCAGGCCAGCCGCAGGGGTCGCCACGGTCCGGGCGCCCCCCGGGCCTGCATGACGCGCCGGCGGTCGTGGGCGCGCAGCACGTCCTCCCGATCCGAGGCGGCCGGATCGTCCAGCGGTTCGTGCTTCATGGGATACCTCCTGCAGGGCGGGTGCCGCTACAGGTTATGGAGCGCGGGGAGAATGGCTACCGCAGAAAATACAGGGATGTTTGTGCATATGAACCACATAGGCTGCACATAACATGTATTGGCGAACAAGCCAATACAAAGGAGGGATGTTCATGCTGCACGTGTACATGAGCAAAAAGGCACTAAAGCAGCAAGGACCAGGCAGGAAGGATCCCTACCTGCGGATCACGCCGCAGGGAGTCTTCCTGTCCGGGCCGGGGGCGCGGCTCTTGGGGGAGGCCGCCGAGCGGGTGGTGTGCGCTTACGACGACGAGACGGGGGAGGTGCAGGTCTGGGCCGACCCCCAGGGAGCCTTCCGCCTGGGGCGGATGCGCTCCGCCACCCGGCGTCTGGGCGGCAAGCGTCTGGCCACCTGGCTGGGGGGCTTCGGAGTAGCACCGGGGAAATATGCCGCCCGGGGCGGCGGCGGCAAGCTGGTGGCCAAGGCTCCCTGAGGCGGCCTCCCGCCGCTACCCGCCCCGGCGCAGCATTTGGGAGACGGTCAGGCAACGGTAGCCGCGTTCGGCCAGGTCGGGGAGCAACACGCTGAGCGCCTGCAGGGTTTGGGAGCGGTCCCCGCCCCCGTCGTGAAACAGGAGGATCTCTCCGGGGGAAAGGTCCCGGACGGCGGCGCGGGCGATGGCCCGGGAGCCGGGACGCCGCCAGTCCCGGGTGTCGGTGCTCCACAGGACCGCGCGGTAGCCCAGGGCGGCAAGCTCGGCCAGGACCTTCCCGTCGACCTTGCCGTAGGGCGGGCGCACCAGCGCCGGGACAGTCCCGGTGGCCCTTTGCACCGCCTGGCGGGAGCGGGAGAGTTCCCGGGCCAGGAGGCTGCCAGACAAGGCGGTGAAGGCCCGGTGGGAGAAACCATGCAGGCCGATCTCGCTGCCCTGGGCGGTGATCCGCCGCAGCAGTCCGGGATGGCGCACCGCCTCCTGTCCCAGCACGAAGAAGGTGGCCCGCGCGTGGTAGCGCTCGAGTAGGGTGAGAATGGCCGGGGTGTAGCCGGGATCGGGGCCGTCGTCGAAGGTCAAGGCCACCACCCGCGCGGCGGTGGGCACGCGCCGGATGACCTGGGGGTGGCCGGAGGCGGACGGCGCTGCGGCAGGCGCCAGGCGGGCCAGCAGGAGGGCGGCCAGCCCCAGCAGGGCGGCCGCGCAAAGGCGCCGTTTCGACACCAAGAGCAGCAAAGGCCCGCCACCACCTCTAACCCAGCCTATGGCCTGCCCGCCGCAGCATATGCTCCGGAGGTCTTAGGGCCGGCCCCTCGGGCGTAGGCTGGATGGAGGGGGTGCGGCATTGGCTTGGTGGGCCGCCTTCATCGCCGCCCACGGTGCCTGGGGGATCTTCCTGCTGGCCTTCGCCGAATCTTTGTTTTTGCCGGTGCCGCCGGACGTGCTCCTGGTGCCGCTCGTCCTGGCCGATCCCGGCGGGGCGGTGCGCTACACGCTGCTGGCCACTCTGGGTTCAGTATTGGGGGGGGCCACCGGCTGGGGCGCGGGCCGATGGGGGGGCCGTCGTTTTCTGGCCGCCGTCTTCCCGGGGCGCTGGGTGCGGGAGGCGGACGTCTTCTTTGCCCGTTGGGGTGTCTGGGCGGTGGCCATCGCCGCGGTCACCCCCGTTCCCTACAAGGTGTGCACGGTGGTCGCCGGAGCCTGCCGGATGGGCTTCGGTCCTTTCGCCGCCACCTCCCTGGTGTCCCGGGGGGCGCGCTTCGCCGTGGTGGCTTTGCTGGTCCGGCTCTTGGGACCCGTGGTCCTGAACCTCCTGACCGGACCCCTGGCCTGGGCCAGCCTTGGACTGGCGCTGGCGGCGGGCCTGGTGTGGGTCCTGGCCCGACGCCGGTAGGCCGCACAGGGGGCAGGGCCGGCCCGTCGCCCTCGGCGCACGCTCAGGAGACCCTCCGCCGCTTCCCGGCATATGCTGCCGGGGGGTGGAGCGCATGGTGAGCGGTGCCCTGCTGGCGGCCGGTCTGGGGGTGTACCTGCTCCTGGTGCTGGCGCCTTTCGTCTTCGACCGCCTGCGGCGGGACGCGAGCGACGCCGTCGCGCCGCTTTCGGGCGGCTTGGTGCTGCACTACGTGGTGGTGGTGGCGGGCCTCATGACCATCCTGCTCCTGGGCATGCTGGATGTCATCAACTCCCAGGTCATCGCCGCCTTGGTGGGCAGTGTTCTGGGCTACGGGGTGGGATCCCTGCGCCAGCCGCCCGGGAGCGCCTAGAGGCGGCAGGCGTCCAGCTCGGTCTGAGGGGCGGCCGTGGTCCGGAGCACGCGCTCCTCCTCTTCGGCGGGCAGAGCCGCGCTGACCGAGGCCGCCTCTCCCGCGGGGGTGTCGGAGTAGCGGACCACCATGCGGGCCAGGCGCTGCAGGTCCGCCTCGGACACACAGCCGCGGCCCAGCGCCACGGGCCCGGGGTGCTCCAGCACCCGCAGGATCCAGTCGTCCGGCTCCGCCAACTGCTCCAGGGCGGCGTTCTCCGCCTCCCGCCGACCGATGATTCCCAGCGTGTGGTCAGACAGGCGAAAGTGGCGTCCCGTTTGCAGCAGGGTGGCGGTGCGGGCGGTTAGGTGGCCGCCGTGGCGCAGGAAGTCACGGGCGCGCCGGGCGAAACCCTCATCGGCGAGCAGGCAGCCCCCCGAGGGGCAGGGATAGTCGCGCAGGCCGAAGGACTCCGCCATGGCGATCTGGCGGGTGCGGGTGCGGCCCCGGATGTCCAGGAGCCGGGCGCGGTCCACCCAACCTTCCCGCTCGGGGACGGTAGGCTCCAGGAGGGCTGCGGAGAGGGGCCGCAGCACCAGACCCTCCAGGCCCGTCTCCCGGTCGATCAGGCGCAGGGCGTCCCGGCGCTGGCTGTTGGGGCGCTGTCCCAGCACCTCGCCGGTGACCAAGAAGGAGGCGCCGATGCGGCGCATGTATTCCTTGGCCCGGTTGAACTTGTAGATGCGGCAGTCCAGGCAGGGGTTGAGGTGGCGCCCGTAGCCGAAGCGCGGTTGCTCCACCAGCCGCAGGTAGTCCTCACCGCAGGCCTCGATCTGCAGCTCCACTCCCAGCTGGCGGGCCATGTGGGTGGCCAGGTGCCCGCAGCCGGCGTGGTTGCTGCAGCGGCAGAAGGGGCTGGTGAAGTTGATGGCCGCCACCTCGATGCCCTGTTCCTGGAGCACCTTGACCGCCAGGGTGCTGTCCAGGCCTCCGGAAACCAGGGCCAAAGCCTTCAAGGATCCCACCTCCCGGGGAGCGCGGTTTGTTCGAGATTATACCACGCGGGGGAAGGATCCGTCATGGCAGCGGTCGCGGGATGAAGCGTAGCGTGTCGTGGGCGACCCCCGCGCCGTGGGCGTAAACCATGGCCCCGCCCAGGGTGCCCGTGATGCTGACCATCACTACCGCTCCCAGCACGCAGGCGGTGGACCACCCCGTCAGCCGGCCCCGGCCGGTGCCTGCGGCCGACCATTGCCGCCGCGGCAGCTCCGGGGCGAAGGCGCGTAGCGGGTAGCGGCTGAACCAGCGGATGAGCCAGGCGGCCAAGGCGAAAACCCCGGTGAGCACCGCGTCCCGCTGATGGGCGAACAGGATGGCCCGGGTGGCGGGGGTCCAGTGCACGAATTGCTCCGAGATCAGCCCCGCCGCCCCGGCGGCCGCGATGGACGCGAGGGAGAGGGACAGGGTCAGAAAGCCCATCCGCTCGAAGAAGCGGTCCCGCGGACGGCCGGATAGGTGGGCGGCGACGTCCGCCAGGAAGGTCAGGTAGAGCAGCACGATGGGAAAGTGGATGATCATGGGATGGATGGTGGGAGGAAAGACCCGCACGCCGAAGCGCACCCAGGCATTCTCTAGGGCGGTCAGCATAGGCTCATCCTTTCAGGAAAGGGATAGGTATTTAATAACAGGATCATGAATCTGCATAAAACACACGAAACGAAGCCATGCTAGCATGATTCGCGGCAACCGTCAAGGCGGGTAGCAGGCACCGAATATTGCAGAAAATAATCGATTATGAGGCGCTCACATCCTGGCGCACCGGCGGCGTTCGGGATATAATCGGGCTAGTGTGAGCTGCCGGAGGGGATGCGGTTGCGAGTGCTCCTGTTCCACGCGACGCGCTTCGCCTGTCGGCCGGAGGCGCCCGCCAGTGCCGCCGCCGAGGCGGCCTCGCCCCGGGAGTGGGGAGAGTGTATGGCGGTGTTTGCGGCGGCCCAGGCGGGAGACGAGACGCGGTTGGCCTCCATCGCCGACACCCTGGCGGCCTGGGCGGTTGATCTGGGCGTGGGCGAGGTCGTGCTGCACTCCTTCGCCCACCTGTTCTGCGCCGACCCCCTGAACGCCTCCGCTGCCCGGCAGGTCCTGGAGGAGTTGGCCCGGGAGCTTGGCCGGCGCGGCCTGCGGGTGGGGGCCACCCCCTTCGGGTGGCGCAACGCCTGGGAGTTGGCGGTGCTGGGACACCCCCGCGCCAAGGCGGCCCTGGAGCTTTGAGTCGCCCTCTGGACGGGCTGGATCTGCGGGTGCTGTCCTACCTGCGCGCCCTGGGACCGGACTACGCCAAGCTCTTGTCCTTCCGTTTCGGGACACCGCTCGGCGAGATGCGGGAGTGCCTGGAGCGGCTGGCGGCGGCCGGCCTGGTGGAGCGGGTGGAGGGACGCATCGTCCGCTACTACCACCGCCGGCTGAAGAGCACCAAGCACCGCAACCACACCTACTACGCCATCACCCGGGAGGGGGAGCGGCTCTTGCGGGGAATCCGGCAGGTAGCGGCGCCGCCCTCGGAGTGGAGGCGTCCAAAACGTTGATGGGGGGAGAAAAGCCCATGACCGCATCCGAGCTGCCGCGCCGCGCGGCGATCCCGTCCGAGGAGCGCTGGCGGGTGGAGGACCTGTACCCGGACCAGGAGCACTGGGAGGAGGACTTCGCCCTGGTGCGCCGGGAGCTGGAAAAGGCCCCGGCGCATCGGGACTTGGGAAAGTCCGCCGCGGCGCTGTTGGCCGCCCTGCGCTTCCAGGACGAGGTGGGGGAGCGCCTGGAGCGGGTCTTCGTCTACGCCCACCTGCGCCACGACGAGGACCGCACCGATTCCGCCCACCAGGGGCTTTTGGAACGCGCCCGCAGCCTTTTGGTGGCGGCCCAGGGGGCGCTGGCCTTCATCACGCCGGCCGTGCTGGATATCCCTCCCGAGCGGCTGGAGGAGTTCCTGGCCCGGGAGAGCGGCCTGGAGCTGTATCGGCACAAATTGGAGGACATTCAGCGCTTGCGGACCCACGTGCGAGGGGCGGCGGAGGAGGAGCTGCTGGCCCAGGCCGGTGAGCTGGCCATGGCCCCCGCCACGGTTTTCCGCCTGCTGAACGATGCCGACCTGTCCTTTCCCCAGGTGCGCGACGAGGCGGGGCAGGAGGTGGCCCTGTCCCACGGCCGTTTCCTGCGCTTCATGGAGAGCCGGGACCGCCGGGTGCGCCGGGAGGCCTTCGAGGCCATGTATGCCGCCTACGGGCATAACGTGAACACCTTCGCGGGGCTCTTGAACTCCTCGGTGAAGAAGGACGCCTTCTTTGCGAGGGCGCGGCGCTACCCGGGGGCCTTGGCGGCGGCCCTGGACGCCGACCGGGTGCCGGAGGCGGTCTACGCCAACCTCATCGACGCCGTCCACGCTCAACTGCCCCAACTGCACCGCTACCTGGCCCTGCGCCGACGTCTCTTGGGGGTGGACGAGCTGCATATGTACGACCTGTACGTGCCCCTGTTCCCGGCCCAGGACCGGACCATCCCCTATGCCCGGGCGGCGGAAACGGTGCGGGAAGGCATGGCGCCCCTGGGGGAGGAGTATGCCCGGGTGCTGGCCGAGGGACTGGCCTCCGGATGGGTAGATGTGGCGGAGAACGCCGGGAAGGCCAGCGGCGCCTACTCCAGCGGCGCCTACGGCGTCCATCCCTACGTGCTCTTGAACTACCAGGGGACCCTGCACGACGTATTCACCCTGGCCCACGAGATGGGGCACGCCCTGCACACCCACCTGTCCGCCCGGCGCCAGCCCTTCGTGTACGCCGACTACAGCATCTTCGTGGCCGAGGTGGCCTCCACGGTCAACGAGACCTTGCTCCTGCACCACCTTTTGGACACGGCCGCGGACGACGCGATGCGCCGCTACCTGCTCAACCACCACCTGGAGCAGTTTCGCACCACCGTCTTTCGGCAGGTGATGTTCGCCGAGTTCGAGCGCTCGATCCACGCCTGGGTGGAGCAGGGGGGCGCCCTAACCCCCGACTACCTGCGCCGCGCCTACCGGGAACTGGTGACGGCCTACCACGGTCCGGAGGTGGTGCCCGACGAGGGCATCGAGTTGGAGTGGGCGCGCATCCCCCATTTCTACAGCGCCTTCTACGTGTACAAGTATGCCACGGGCTTTTCCGCCGCCACCGCCCTGGCCGGGCGGATCCTGTCCGGGAACGCGGCGGACCGGGACTGCTACCTGGGTTTTCTGGGACGGGGCAGCTCCGACTACCCGGTGGAACTGCTGCGGGGGGCGGGAGTGGACATGGCCTACCCGCAGCCCGTGGCCGAGTGCCTGGCCGCCTTCGCCGCGGCCTTGGACCGGCTGGAGGGCCTGAGCTAGCCGAGGCTGTTGCATACTTATGCAGTTGATTGTATAATCCATGCATTGCGGAGGTGAGGGCTTGCACGAGGTGGCGGTGGTGGGAGCCACGGGCTACGCCGGCGGGGAGCTGCTGCGCATCCTGCACGGGCATCCCGGGCTGCGGCTGGTGGCGGCCGCCTCCCGCAGCGCGGCGGGGCAGCGCCTGGACCGGGTGTGGCCGCACCTGGCGTCGGACCTGGTGCTGGAGGAACCCGTTCCGGAGGCCTTGGCCGCGCGGGCGCGGACGGTCTTTCTGGCCCTGCCTCCCGGCCTGGCCATGGAGCAGGCGCCGCGCCTCTTGGCGGCGGGTGCCCGGGTGGTGGACCTGGGCGCGGACTTTCGCCTGCGCGCGGCGAAAGAGTACCGGGAGTGGTATGGCCGGGAGCACGCCAGCCCCGAGCTTTTGGCCCAGGCGGTGTACGCCTTGCCCGAGCTGGCCCGCCCGACGCTGCCGGGGGCGCGGCTTTTGGCCTGCCCCGGCTGCTATCCCACGGCGGTGCTCCTGGCGGCGGCGCCCCTTCTGGCGCGGGGGCTGGCGGATCCGGACTCCCTGGTGGCCGACGCCAAGTCGGGGGTATCCGGAGCGGGGCGCGCCGCCACCCGGGAGGTGCATTTCTGCGAGGTGGACGCCGGGGTGCGCGCCTACGCCGTGGCGGGCCGTCATCGGCATATCCCCGAGATGGAGCAGCAGTTGGCCATCTTCGCGGGGCGGCCGGTGCGCCTGAGCTTCACGCCCCACCTGGTTCCCATGAGCCGGGGCATCCTGGCGACTCTCTACGCCGCCCTGACGGGGCCCTCCGACACCGAGCGGCTGACCGGTGTGTACCGGGATTTCTACCGGGATGCCCCCTTCGTGCGGGTGCGCGACGACCTGCCCGCCACCAAGGAGGTGGCCGGCACCAACCGCTGCGACCTGGCGCCGCGGGTGGATCCGCGCACCGGCCGGGCGGTGGTGGTGGCCTGCATCGACAACCTGGGGAAGGGGGCGGCGGGCCAGGCGGTCCAGGCCCTGAACCTGGCCCTGGGCCTGCCCGAGACGGCCGGGCTGTCCCTTTCCGGCCTGTATCCGTGAGCACGAGGGGAGGCGGCGGCATGGCGCTGCGGACGGTTCCCGGGGGGGTTACCGCCCCGGAGGATTTCCTGGCGGCCGGGGTTTACTGCGGCATCCGCCAGCGCAAGGAGGACCTGGCGCTGCTCTTTTCCCGACGACCGGCCGCGGCGGCGGGGCTCATGACCACCAACCGGGTGCAGGCGGCGCCCCTGGCGGTGACCCGGGAGCACCTGGCGGACGGACGGCTGCGGGCGGTGGTGGCCAACAGCGGCATCGCCAACGCCTGCACCGGGGACCGGGGCCTGGCGGACGCCCGGCGCATGGCCGAGCTGGCGGGGGCGGCCCTGGGCATCCCGCCGACCCAGGTGGGGGTGGCCTCCACGGGGGTGGTGGGCATGTTCCTGCCCCTGGCGGCGCTGGAGGAGGGCATCCCCCGGGCGGCCGGGCTTTTGTCCCGGGAAGGCGGCGCGGCGGCGGCCAGGGCCATCCTGACCACCGACACGGTGTCCAAGGAGGCGGCGGTGGCCGTGGAGCTGGCCGGGCGACACTTCCGGGTGGGCGGGATGGCCAAGGGGTCGGGGATGATCCACCCCGAGCTGGCCACCATGCTGGCCTTTTTGACCACCGACGCCCCCGTGGCGGTTCCGGCCCTGCGCGCGGCCCTGGCCTGGGCCGTGGACCGGTCCTTCAACTGCGTCAGCGTGGACGGCGACACCAGCCCCAACGACCTGGTGCTCCTCTTGGCCAACGGAGCGGCGGGGGGAGCACAGCTGACCGAGGAGCATCCGGATTTCCCCGCCTTCCGGGAGGCCGTGGGGCAGGTGGCCCGGGAATTGGCCCGGGGCATCGCCCGGGACGGCGAGGGCGCCTCCAAGCTCTTGGAGGTGACGGTGCGGGGGGCGGCGAGCTACGACCAGGCCCGCAAGGCGGCCCGGACGGTGGCCGCCTCGGCCTTGGTCAAGGCGGCGGTCCACGGCGCGGATCCCAACTGGGGACGCGTCGCGGTGGCCCTGGGCTACGCGGGGGTGGACCTGGAGCCCGAGCGGCTGGCGGTCGCCCTGGGGGAGGTGGCGGTGGTCCGGGGGGGCATGCCCCTGGACTACGACGAGGCGGCGGCGCGCGCCGCCCTGGAGGGGGACACGGTGCGGATCGTGGCGGACCTGGGCGCGGGCACCGAGGAGGCCACGGCCTGGGGTTGCGACTTGAGCTGCGAGTATGTGCGGATCAACGCTTCCTACCGCAGCTAGCGCCGGGGGGAGGTGAGGGGCGAGATGCAGCCCCAGACGGAGATAATGAAGGCCGGCATCCTGGTGGAGGCCCTGCCCTACATCCGCCGCTTCCACGGCAAGACGGTGGTGGTGAAGTACGGCGGGGCGGCCATGACGGAGGAATCCTTGCGCCGTCAGGTGGCGCAGGACCTGATCCTCATGCGCTACGTGGGGATGAACCCGGTGCTGGTCCACGGCGGGGGGCCGGAGATCTCCCGGCAGCTTGAGCTTTTGGGCCTAAAAAGCGCCTTCGTGGACGGCCTGCGGGTCACCGACGCGGCCACCATGGAGGTGGTGGAGATGGTGCTCACCGGCAAGGTCAACCGGGAGATCGTCTCGGCGTTGAACCTCCAGGGCGGGCGGGCGGTGGGGCTGTCCGGGCGCGACGCGGGGCTGCTTTTGGCCCGCCCCTACCGGCCGGTGGACCAGGCGGGGCGGGAGCGGGACCTGGGCTACGTGGGGGAGGTGGAGCGCGTCGCGCCGGAGGTGGTTTCCGACTTGGTGGGGGCAGGGTATCTGCCGGTGGTGGCCCCGGTGGGGGTGGACGGGGAGGGCCAGGCCTGGAACCTCAACGCCGACACGGTGGCCGGCGAGCTGGCGGCGGCGCTGCAGGCGGCCAAACTGGTGCTGCTCACCGACGTGGAGGGGATTCTGCGGCGCCGCTCTGAACCTGACAGCCTGATCTCCACCCTGGCGGCGGACCAGGCGGAGGAACTCATCGCCGCCGGGGTGATCGAGGGGGGCATGATCCCCAAAGTGCGCTCCTGCGTCCGGGCCATCCGGGCGGGGGTGGGCCGGGTGCACATCATCGACGGGCGCCTGCCCCATTCCCTGCTGCTGGAGGTGTTCACCGACCGGGGCGTGGGCACCATGGTGGTGCCGTGAAGGCCTGACGGTTGTCCAAAGGGCGCCCCCGGGCGTAGAATGGGATTCGGAACCCGGGAGGGGGGCGCGGCGGAAGGTGAGCGCGAAGTTGCATCCCGAGGATCTGGCGGAGGACTACCACGCCCTGTTGGGAGTGGCGGAGGGGGCCAGCCCGCCCCAGGTGCGTGCGGCCTTCCGCCGGGCGGCCAAGGCCCACCATCCCGATGTGGGCGGGGACACCGCGGCCATGCGCCGGCTGAACCGCGCCCGGGAGGTGCTGGAGGACCAGGCGACGGCCCAGGCGTATCTGGCGGCCCGCCGGGTCCAGGAGACCACCGACCCGATAGTGCGCCACGGCGACCTGATGGTGGTGGCTCTGCGGCGCTTCCGCGCCATCTATGTGGACAAGGCCGCCTACCGGCGGGAGGGCGGCGTCTGGTGCCGGGAAGAGGAGGGCGGGGCGGTGGCGGTGGGAGCGAAGCTGCCCGCCGCGGCCCGGGGCTGTCCCAGGCCCTGGGACCGCAAGCGGCTTTTGTGGGACGAGGCCTGGCGCTGGGCCTTGGAGCGGGAGGGAAGGGAAAGATGACCGATCAGGAGATCAAGGACGGTTACGCGCGGTGCCTGATGCCCACCTACCGGCCCCAGGAGGTGGTATTCACCCGAGGGAAGGGAGCGGTGCTCTTCGACCGGGAGGGGCGGGAGTACCTGGACTTCGTGGCGGGGGTGGGGGTGAACGTGCTGGGTCACGGCCATCCGCGCCTGGTGACGGCGGTGCAGCGCGCGGCGGGTTTCCTGCACCTCTCCAATCATTTCTACATCGCCGCCCAGGCCGAGCTGGCCTGCCGCTTGGCGTCCCTGACCGGGGGCATGAAATCCTTCTTCTGCAACAGCGGCGCCGAGGCGGTGGAGGGCGGGCTGAAGCTGGCCCGGAAATATGCCCGGGAGCGGGGGCGCTCGGCCGCCGGGTTCGTCAGCCTGACCCGCTCCTTCCACGGGCGCACCTTCGGCGCCCTGTCCGCCACCGGCCAGGAGCGCTACGGCCGGGATTTCCAGCCGCTGGTGCCCGGTTTCACCCACGTGGCGGCGGGGGACGGCGCGGCCTTGGAGGCGGCGGTGGGCCCGAACACGGCCGCGGTGCTCTTGGAGCCGGTCCAGGGGGAGGGGGGGGTATATCCCCTGAGCCCGGACTACCTGCGCCTGGCCCGGCGGCTTTGCGACCGTCACGGGGCGCTTTTGATCCTGGACGAGATCCAATGCGGGCTGGGGCGCACCGGCCGGCTGTTCGCCTTCCAGCACGCCGGCGTCGAGCCCGACGTGCTGCTCCTGGCCAAGGCCTTGGGCGGCGGGGTGCCCATCGGAGCGGTGCTGGCGCGCGGCGAGGTGGCCGACGCCTTCCGGCCCGGGGACCACGGCAGCACCTTCGGCGGAAACCCCCTGGCGGCCGGGGCCGCCCTGGCGGTGCTGGAGGTTATGGAGGAGGAGGATCTGCCGGGGCGGGCCGCGGCCCTGGGGGAGCGGCTGCGGCAGGGACTCGAGGCCCTGGCGGCGAAGTATGCGGCCGTCCGGGAGGTGCGCGGGCTGGGGCTGATGTTGGGGATGGAGTTGGACCGTCCCTGCGCCCCCCTGGTGTGCTCCTGCCTTTCCCGGGGCCTGGTGGTGAACTGCACCGAGGAGCGGGTGTTGCGCTTCCTGCCGCCCCTGGTGGTGGAGGAGGCCCAGGTGGACCGGGCGCTTTCGATCCTGGACCAGGCGTTGACCGAGGAGGGATCCGCATGAAAGTGGTGCTGGCCTATTCGGGCGGGTTGGACACGTCCATCATCATCCCCTGGCTGCGGGAGCGCCACGACGCCGAGGTGGTGGCCTTCTGCGCCGATCTGGGGCAAGGGGAGGAACTGGCCCCCCTCAAAGCCAAGGCCTTGGCCTCGGGGGCGGTGCGTTTTCACCTGCGGGATCTGCGCCGGGAGTTCGTGACCGACTACGCTTTCCCGGTGCTGCGGGCCGGGGCCCGCTACGAGGGCCGCTACCTTTTGGGCACCTCCATGGCGCGGCCCCTCATCGCCAAGCACCTGGTGGAGATCGCCCGGGCCGAGGGGGCGCAGGCGGTGGCCCACGGGGCCACGGGCAAGGGCAACGACCAGGTGCGCTTCGAGGTGTCGGTGCGCGCCCTGGCGCCGGACCTCAAGATCATCGCCCCCTGGCGCGAGTGGGAGATCCGCTCCCGGGAGGACGCCATGGACTACGCCGCCCGGCACGGCATCAGCGTGCCGGCCACCCGGGAGAGCCCCTACAGCCGTGACCGCAACCTTTGGCACCTGTCCCACGAGGGTGGGATCCTGGAGGACCCGAGCCGCGAGATGCCCGCCGAGGTGCTGCAGTTGTCCTGCCTTCCCGAGGCGGCGAGCGCCCAACCGTCCCACGTGGAGATCGGCTTTTCGGAGGGCACCCCGGTGAGCGTGGACGGCGAGGAACTGGGGCCGGTAGAGCTCGTGGAGCGGCTGAACGAGCTGGGCGGCGCCCACGGGGTGGGCACCGTGGACATGGTGGAGAACCGCCTGGTGGGCATCAAGTCCCGGGGGGTGTACGAGACCCCGGGGGGCACCCTGCTGTGGGAGGCGCACCGACAGCTGGAGGCCGTGACCCTGGACCGCACCACCGCCCACTACAAGGAGCAGGTGGCCCTGCGCTACGCCGACCTGGTCTACGACGGGTGGTGGTTCTCCCCCCTGCGGGAGGCCCTGGACGCCTTCGTGGCGGCGACCCAGCGGGATGTCACGGGCAGCGTGCGCCTGAAGCTGTACCGGGGCGGGGTGTACCCGGCGGGGGTTCGCTCGCCGCGGTCCCTCTATGATCCGCAGTTGGCCACCTTCGGCGAGGATGCCTCCTACGATCAGAAGGACGCCGCCGGCTTCATCCGGCTCTTCGGCCTGCCCTTGGAGGTGCGCTCGCGGGTGCACGGCCGATGAGCGACAAGCCGTGGGGCGGGCGCTTCCGGGAGGGGGCGGACACCCGGGCGGAGGCCTTCACCTCCTCCTTGGACTTCGACCGGCGCCTGTGGTCTCAGGACCTGGCCGGCAGCCGCGCCCATGTGCGCATGCTGACGGCCCAGGGAATCCTGACGGCGGCGGAGGGGGAGACGCTGCTGGCCGGCTTGGACCAGGTGGCGCAGGAGCTGACGGAGGGGACCTTTCCCTTCCGCCGGGAGTACGAGGACATCCACCTGAACATAGAGCGGCGCCTCATCGAGCAGGTGGGACCGGTGGGAGGCAAGCTGCACACCGCCCGCTCCCGCAACGACCAGGTGGCCTTGGACCTGCACCTGTTTGCCAAGGAGGCCGCGCAGCAGACGCTCCAAAGGGTGCGACAGCTGCAGCGGGTGCTGGTGGCGCAGGCCGAGGCCCGCCCCGAGTTGATCGTTCCCGGCTACACCCACCTGCAGCGCGCCCAGCCGGTGCTCTTTGCCCACCACCTGTTGGCCTACTTCTTCATGCTGGAGCGGGACCGGGGGCGCTTCCGGCAGGCCCTGATCGGCGCCGACTGCTCACCCCTGGGCGCCGGAGCCTTGGCGGGGACCCCCTTCCCCATCGACCGGCGGCGGGTGGCCGCGGAGTTGGGTCTTAGCCAAATCTACGCCAACAGCATGGACGCCGTCAGCGACCGGGACTTCGTCCTGGACTACCTGGCCGCCGCCGCCGTCCTGATGGTGCACCTGTCCCGGCTGGCCGAGGAACTGGTCCTTTGGTCCAGCACCGAGTTCGGCTTCCTGGAGTTGCCCGACCGGCTGTGCACCGGCTCCAGCATCATGCCCCAGAAGAAGAACCCGGACACCGCGGAGCTCATCCGGGGCAAGGCCGGCCGCTGCTTCGGCAACCTGCAGGCCCTGCTCACCACCCTAAAGGGGCTGCCCCTCACCTACTGCAGCGACCTGCAGGAGGACAAAGAATGCTTCTTCGACACCTGCGACACGGTGTCGGCCTGCCTGGAGGTGGCCGCCGCCCTGGTGGAGGGCATGCGGCCACGGGAGGAGCGGCTGGCCGCGGCGGTGCGCGCGGATTTCTCCACGGCCACGGATCTGGCCGACTACCTGGCGCGGCGGGGCATGCCCTTCCGGGAGGCCCATGCCGTGGCCGGGCGGTTGGTGCTCAAGTGCCTGGAGCAGGGGCGTCTTTTGACCGACCTGTCCCTGGAGGAGCTGCAGGCGGCATCGGAGCTGTTCGCGGCGGATTCCCTGGAGGTGCTGCAACCCGCGGCCTCGGTGGCCGCCCGGCGCTCCGAGGGGGGGACGGCGCCGGAGCGGGTGGCCGAGGAGCTGGAGCTGGCCCGGCGGCTCTTGGACTGAGCCTATGGCCCGTCTTTTCGCCTACGGCACCTTGCGGGAAGCCGCGGTGCTGGCGCGGGTGGTGGAGCACGGGGCAAAGCCGCTGGGGGAGACGGTGCTGGAGGGATTCGCCGTCTTCTCCACCGACCAGGGCTACCCGGTGCTCTTTCCCGTTGCGGGCGGCACGGTGCGCGGGCGGCTGTGGGAGTTGGCGGCGGCGGACCTTCCCGCCTTGGACCGCTACGAGGGAGCCCGGGAGGCGGTGCCCCTCTACCTGCGCCGCCGGGTGCCGGTGCGGGGCGGCCCGGCCTGGGTCTACCTGGGCAATCCCTTGCGCTGGGAGAGGGGCGGGGCGGGATATGTCCTGCGGGGGGAGGCGCCCGCACGGCGGGTGCCGCCGCCCCAGGAGCGCTTTGCCGGCAGCCTGCTGGCGGCGGCCGCGGGGGACGCTCTGGGCATGCCCGTGGAGGGGCTGACCGCGGAGGAGATCCGCGCGCGCTGGGGTAGCGTGCGCCACTACCTGTCGGGAGGCGACCTGGGGCCGGGGCAGTACACCGACGACACCCAGCAGACCCTGGCCCTGGCCCGCTCCCTGCTGGCGGCGGGCGGCTTCGCACCCGAGGCCTGGGCGGGGGAACTGGTCGAGTGGTACCGGGGCGGACCGCGGCGGGCGGGCCGGGCCTCCCTGCAGGCCGCCCGCAACCTGGCCCGGGGCGCTTACCCCTCGGGGGTGTCCTCGGTCGGCTGCGGCGCGGCCATGCGGGTGGCGCCCCTGGGCCTTCTGTACGCCCGGGACGGCGCGCGCCTCTTGGCCTCGGCGGCCCAGTCCGCCCGCCTGACCCACGAGCACCCGGCGGCGGTGGCGGGGGCGGTGGCCATGGCCTGGGCGGTGGGGGAGGCCGCGACGACGGCGACGGTGGAGGCGGCTTCCTTTCTGGAGGGGGCGGCCGAGGTGGCCCGGGGTTGGGACCGGGAGCTGGCCGGGCGGATCCGGAGGGTGGAGGAATTTTGGGGGTTGGAGCCGGCGGCGGCCCTGGGGCGCATCGGCACCTCCGGCGATGTCCGGGAGACGCTGCCCGCCGCCCTGTATTGCTTCCTGTTGAGCCCGGGGGACCTGGCGGGGGTGCTGACCCGGGCGGTGGAGGCCGGCGGGGACACGGACAGCGTCGCGTCCATGGCCGGGGCGCTGGCCGGCGCCTACGGCGGTGCTTGCTCATTGCCTCGGGCGTGGTATGATGGGCTGGAGGATCGGGAGGAGATCGAGGAGGTGGCACGCGCCCTATGGGAGCTGGCGAGAAGATCCTGATCTACGACACCACCCTGCGCGACGGCACCCAGGGTACGGGCATCTCTCTTTCGGTGGAGGATAAATTGCGGGTGGCCGTGCGCCTGGGGGAGCTGGGCATCGACTATGTGGAAGGGGGCTGGCCGGGCTCGAATCCCAAGGACGCGGAGTTCTTTCGGCGGGCGGCCAAGCTGGACCTGGGGGCGCGCTTGGTGGCTTTCGGCAGCACCTGCCGGGCCGGCCGGAGCGCCGAGGAGGATCCCAACCTGCGGGAGTTGGTGGCGGCCCTGACCCCCGCGGCGGCCATCGTGGGCAAGGCCTGGGCGGCCCAGGTGGAACGGGTGCTGGGGGTGACGCGGGAGGAGAACCTGCGCATGGTGCGGGAATCGGTGGCCTTCTTGAAGCGGGCCGGGCGGGAGGTGCTCTTCGACGCCGAGCACTTTTTCGACGGCTACCTGGAAGACCCGGATTACGCCATGGCGGTGCTGGAGGCGGCGGTGGAAGGCGGGGTGGACTGGCTGGTGCTGTGCGACACCCGGGGCGGCACGCTGCCGGGAGAGCTGCCGGCGGTGCTAACGGCGGTGCGCGGGGCGTTCTCCACCGCCGTGGCCTTCCATGCTCACAACGACGCCGGGGTGGCCGTGGCCAACTCCCTGGTGGCGGCCCAGCACGGGGTAGCCCAACTGCAGGGAACCATCAACGGGTACGGCGAGCGGTGCGGCAACGCCAACCTGTGCTCCGTGATCCCCAACCTGGTCCTGAAGCTGGGCATCCCCTGCATTCCCCCGGAGCGGCTGCGCCGCCTGGCCGGCACCGCCCGGTTCGTAAGCGAGTTGGCCAACCTGTCCTTCGACGAGTCCCAGCCCTACGTGGGCTCCCACGCCTTCTCCCACAAGGCCGGCCTGCACGTGGGGGCGGTGCTGAAGGATGCCACCTTCTACGAGCACGTGCCGCCGGAGGCGCTGGGGATGGAGCGGCGGGTGCTGGTCTCGGAGCTGGCGGGGCGTTCCAACCTGCTGTACAAGGCCCGAGAGGGTGGTTGGGACCTGGGCCGGGACGACCCCCGCACCCAACAGCTCTTGGACCGGCTCAAGGAGCTGGAGCACCACGGATACCAGTTCGAGGGGGCGGAGGCCTCCTTCGAGTTGCTGGTGCGGCGCACCCTGGGCGAGACGCCCGAGCTTTTCCGTCTCCACGGTTACCGGGTGCTGGTGGACGAACGGGGGGTCTGCGAGGCCTCGGTGAAGGTGGAGGTGGCGGGGAAGGTAGTGCACACGGCCGCCGACGGCGACGGGCCGGTGCATGCCCTGGACCGGGCGCTGCGCAAGGCCCTGCAGGAGTTCTATCCCGCCCTGGAGCGCATCCACCTGGTGGACTACAAGGTGCGGGTGCTGGAGGGCCGGGACGGGACGGCCTCCTTGGTGCGGGTGTTGATCGAGTCCAAGGACGACGCCGACAGCTGGAGCACCGTGGGGGTGTCGGCCAACATCCTGGAGGCCAGCTGGCAGGCGTTGGTGGACAGCCTCTCCTACGGGCTGCTGGTTCGAAGCTAGCGGCGGCTTGAAGAGCGGCAGGCCGTAGCTCTCTGAGCGGTGGGCCGGTGCGAAGATGAAATTTTGGAGCCGCCCGAGGCGTGACGTGGAACCGGAGGCAGGGGTGCTTTGGGCGGACCCGTTTCAGCATTTGGCAGGAGGCTGCCTCTTTTCAGGGAATTAGGCCCGGGAAAAGGAGCGGGTTGCGGGCGAGGGAAGGCCGGGCAGAAGCCGATAATGCTGAGATTGCATATATTGCCATGCACCTCCCTGGTCTAGAGCCGCTTCTTGAGAGAGCCGAAGAACGGCTAGGTGATGCCTTCGAAAGCTGCATTACCGATAAGACCAGGGAATTATTTGGAGGTGTTCGTTAATGTCCTCGGCTAGGATGGAGAACGTCCGCCGTGCTTTGCCAAGTTTAAGATCTAAGCATTACCCACATCTGTCGTGGCCCCTCGCCAAGGAGTAAGGCGGATGGATGGGCTACCCATTACAGGAACTTGTGGCGTCTGGATTTGACGAGTTGGTTCACTGCGACGACCAATATTTTTT
>JAJZIM010000027.1 GCA_021810565.1 Bacillota bacterium | reverse complement strand
CGCAGGGCATCCCCTGGCGGTGTTTTCAGCTCCTGCGGCACAACGACGGCTGGCAAATCGGAAGGAGGGAGGCGGCCATTCCTCCCACCCCTGAAGGGGTGGGCTTCCTGGCCGCGATTCTGTGAAGCACGAGGTGCTCCTGGCCGGATCCGGCGGGCAGGGGATCATGTCCATGGGGATGCTCCTAGCCTATGCCGGCATGCTGGAGGGCCGCAACGTATCGTGGATCCCCTCCTACGGGCCGCAGATGCGGGGCGGGGACGCCAACTGCGCCGTGGTGATCTGCGATGCGCCGGTGGCCTCCCCCTTGGTGGAGGAGGCGACGGGGTTGATCGTGATGAACCAGCCCTCCCTGGAACGCTACGAGCGGCAGCTGCGGCCGCAGGGGGTGCTGGTGTTGAACGCCTCCCTGATCAGCACCCAGCCGCGGCGAAGCGACCTGCGGGTGCTCGCCATCCCGGCCAACGAGCTGGCGGAGGAACTCGGCGAGCCGCGGGTGGCCAACATGATCATCCTGGGCGGCTTTCTGGCCGCCACGCGGGCGGTCTCCTCCGAGTCGGTGCTGGAATCCCTGCGCCGGGTGCTGCCGCCGCGGCGGCATCACCTTTTGGATCTGAACCGCCAGGCCCTGGAGCACGGCGAAAGTTTGGGAGGGGGTGTGAGCCGATGACGGAGGTGGAGCCGATCAGCAAGGAGGAGGTGGAGGAGCTCCTGCGGGGGATCCCCGGCATCCTGGACGCCCACGTGGAGATGGCGGCCCAGGGCGAGATCCAAGGGGTGCACCTGGTGTCCGAGCCGGACCGTCAGACCCAGGAGGTGATCCGGCGGGTGGAGGAGACCCTGACCGCGCCCCTGGGCATCTTCCTGGACCCGCGGCGGGTCAGCGTCACCTACCGGGCCGAGGAGGAGGAGGAGCTTCCCGCCCGGGCGCGGCTGGTGCTGGAGCAGGTGGAGGTTACCCGGGATCTGCAGCGCAACCGCCTGGTGGTGGAGGTGGGTGCCCGCCGGGGCGGCGCCCCGCTGCGGGGGCGCTCGGAGGGCTCCCTGACCGGCCGGCGCGAGGCCTGGTTGGCCGCCGCGGCCACGGCGGAAGTCTTGAACCAGATGTGCGAGCCGGAGGCCGCCGTGATCCTGGACGCCTTCAAGGTGGTGGCCATGGGCGAGGACGAGGTGGCCCTGGCGCGTCTGGCCGTCCGGGACCGAACGGGGCGGGAGGAGTTTTTGGTGGGCAGCGCCGGCATGGGCGGTGACCAGCTGGAGGCGGCCGCCCGGGCGGTGTTGGCGGCGGCCAACCGTCGTCTGGGTTGGCGGTCCCATTGAGGCGATCTGCCGGGGGGAGGTGCGGGTGGCGGAACTCAAGGAGACTCTGCTGGAGCGTCGGGAGGTGTTCCGGGGTCGGGTGCTGACCTTGTTCCTGGATCGGGTCCGGCTGCCCGACGGGCGGGAGGCTACCCGGGAGGTGCTCCGGCATCCCGGGGCGGTGGCAGTGGTGGCGCAGCGCGACGATGGCCGGGTGGTTTTGGTGCGCCAGTTCCGCCACGCCGTGGGGCAGGAGCTCCTGGAGCTGCCGGCGGGCAAGCTGGGCCCGGGGGAGGATCCCCTGGACTGCGCCCGGCGGGAGCTGGAGGAGGAGACGGGCTACCGGGCCGGGCGATGGGAGCGCTTGGGCTCCTTCCTCACCTCCCCCGGCTTCACCGACGAGATCATGCATCTGTTTCTGGCCAGGGAGCTGGTCCCTGGGTGGCACCGTCCCGACGACGACGAGTTCCTGGAGGTGGTGGAGGCCGATCCGGCCGAGCTGTTGCGCACCGGAGGGATCCTAGACGGCAAGAGCATCCTGGGACTGTTGCTCCTGGGGCGGTCTTGAGGGAACTGTTCGCGGACCTGCATGTGCACCTGGGCCGCGCGGCGGGGCGCTGGGTGAAGGTGAGCGCGTCGGCGGCGCTGACCCTGGAGGGGATCGCCGCCACCGCCCGGCGGGACAAGGGCGTGGAGCTGGTCGGGGTGGTGGACCTTTGGACCGCTCCCGCCCGGGACGAGCTGGCCCGGCTCCTGGGAGCGGGACGCTGGCGCGAGGTGGCCGGGGGCGGGTTCACCGACGGCGGCGGGGTGACCGTGCTGGGCGGCGCGGAGCTGGCCTTGGAGGGGCCGCGGGGACCCTATCACGTGGTGGCCCTGCTCCCGGATCGGGCCGCCCTGGAGCGGTTCGCCCGGGACTTGGCGGCGGCGGGCACCCGGGGGGAACGGTCCACCGCCCGCTTCCCGGGCCGCCTCGGGGAGCTGGCCCGGCTCACGACGGCGGCGGGGGGTATCTGGTTTCCCGCCCACGTCTTCACCCCCCATCGCGGGCTGTATGCCGCGGCGGACGGTCTGGCCCGGGTGCTGGAGGAGGGGCCCGCCCCGGCGGCGGTGGAGCTGGGGCTGTCGGCGGACACCGCGATGGCCGCCGGGGTGGCGGAGTTGGAACCCTTCCCCTTCCTGAGCAACTCCGACGCCCATTCCCTGGGGAAGCTGGGCCGGGAGGCGAACCGCCTGCGCGGGGAGCGGCCCTGCTTCGCGGAGCTGGCGGCGGCCCTGGCCGGTAGGGGCGGGCGGGGGATCGTCGGCAACTACGGCCTGGACCCGCGGCTGGGGAAATATCACCGCAGCTTCTGCCCCGCGTGCCGGCGCACGGCGCCGGAGCCGCCGCCGGTGCTGGCCTGCCCCGTCTGCGGCGGGAAGGTGGTGGTGGGGGTGGCCGACCGGGTGGCCTGCCTGACGGGGCCCGGGGTGCCGCCGGCGCGTCCCCCCTACCGGCATCAGCTGCCCCTGGAGTTCCTTCCCGGGATCGGCCCGCGCACCGCGGCCCGGTTGGCGGCGGCGCTGGGAGGTGAGCTGGCGGTGCTGCATCTGGCCGACGAGGCGGCGCTGAGGGCGGTGGCGGGGCCGCAGGCGGCCGCGACCGTGCTGCGCGCCCGGCGGGGCGAGCTGACCGTGGCGGCGGGGGGTGGCGGGATATATGGGCGGGTCCGCGGCATGGCAGGCGGACAAGGGGCATAGGGAAGAGGGAGGATGCACCGGGAGGTGGCGCCTTGCTCTTCCTGCGCCGCTGGGAGGGGTGGCTGGCCCAGTGCCTGAGCCGCAATGCGGGAGCCGGGGCTGTGGTGCTGGCTCTCTTCGGACTGGGGATTGTGCTGGGCGCCTTGGCGGTGCGGATGCTGGACCCGGAGCAGGCCGCAGGGCTCACCTCCTACCTGCACGGCTACCTGACGGCGGCCGGCGCGGGATCCCCCCAGGGGCGGCGGGTGGCTTGGGCCACCCTCGGCAGCGGCGCCCGCACCTTGGTGATACTATGGGCCCTGGGAATAACCGTTCTGGGCCTGCCGGGGGTGCTGTTCATCATGCTGGTGCAGGGGTTTGCCACCGGGTTCGCCGTGGCTTTCCTGCTGCAGGAACTGGGGGAGGGGCGGGGCGCGGTGGCGAGCTTCGCGTTGGTGCTCCTGCCCGGCGCCCTGCGGTTGCCGGCGCTGCTGTTGGGAGGGATCGCCGCCGTGTCCTTCTCCGGCCGGGTGGTGCACCAGTTGCTGGTGGGCCGACGGGGCGGGTTGGCCGGGGAGTTGGTTCGCTACACGGTTCTGGTGGCCATGCTGGGGGTGCCCATGGCGGGAGCCGGTCTCCTGGCCGGCTACGCCGGCCCCTTCCTGCTCCACCTGGCCGGGCGACTGCTGGCGCGGGCTTGAGGAGGTGCGTCACTTGAAGTCGGTGGGAGTGCCGCGGGAGATCAAGGAGGACGAGCACCGGGTGGCCCTGAGCCCCCAGGGGGCCCGGGAACTCACCCACGGGGGAGCCCGGGTTCTGGTGGAGCGGGGTGCGGGGGAGGGGAGCGGCTTCCCGGACGAGGCGTACCGGAGGGCCGGGGCTGAAACGGTGGCGGCCGCCCAGGCCTGGGGTGCCGAACTGGTGCTGAAGGTGAAGGAGCCCCAGCCGGAGGAGTATCCCTTTTTGCGCCGGGATCAGGTGCTGTTCACCTATCTGCACCTGGCGGCGGATCGGGAACTGACCGAGACCCTGTGCCGGGCCGGGACGACGGCCATCGCCTACGAGACGGTGCAGACCGCCGACGGCGCCCTGCCCCTGCTCCTGCCCATGAGCGAGGTGGCGGGAAGGATGGCCACCCAGGTGGGAGCGCGGTTTCTGGAGCAGCCGGCGGGGGGCCGCGGGGTGCTGCTGGGCGGGGTGCCGGGGGTGCCCCCGGCCCAGGTGAGCATCCTGGGCGGCGGGGTGGTGGGCACCAACGCGGCGCGTGTCGCCTTGGGGATGGGCGCCCAGGTCACCCTGCTGGACCGCAGCCCTGCTCGCCTGCGGCAGTTGGACGACCTTTTCGGCGGGCGCGCGGTCACCATCATGTCCACCGAGGCCCACGTGGCGGAGGCCGCCCGGCGGGCGGACCTGTTCATCGCGGCGGTGCTGGTCCCGGGAGCCCGGGCGCCGCGCCTGGTCACCCGGGAGATGGTGGAGGGGATGAAGGCCGGGGCGGTGATCGTGGACGTGGCCGTGGACCAGGGCGGGGCGGTGGAGACGGCCGACCGGCCGACCACCCACTCCCGCCCCACCTACGTGCGCCACGGGGTGGTGCACTATGCCGTGGCCAACATTCCCGGCGCGGTGCCCCGCACCTCCACCTACGCCCTCACCAACGCCACCCTGCCCTACGTGCAGGCCCTGGCGGCCCGGGGCTGGCGGGAGGCCTGCGAGGCGGATCCGGCCCTGGGGCGGGGGGTGAACGTGGCGGGGGGAGAGGTCGCGTACCCGGCGGTGGCCGAGGCCCACGGCCTGCCCGCGGCACCCTGGCGGCGGGGGGCGTTCTAAAGGGGGGCTGCTTGCCATAAGGTAGAGACACCGGCGGCTGACCGAGAAGGTGGGCGAAGGAAAAACGCAGCATCCTTCCGGCGGTCACCGGCGCGAGGAGGGGAAGGGGATGGAACGGCTGATCGGGGATTTCCTCAACTATCTGGGGGTGGAGCGGGGCCTGGCCGCCAACACCCTGGAGTCCTATGGGCGGGATCTGGCGCAATACCGCCACTACCTGGGGGACGATGGGGGGCGGTCCCTGGACCGGGTGTCCCGCAGCACCATCGTCGCCTACCTCCTGGCCCTGCAGGACCAGGGCAAGGCCACGGCCACCGTCGCCCGGCGCCTGGCGGCCCTGAAGGCCTTCTATCAGTACTTGGTGCGGGAGGGCCGACTGGAGCGGGATCCCACCGCCGACCTGGAATCCCCCAAGCTGCAGAAGCGCCTGCCGCGGGTGCTCACGGTGGAGGAGGTGGAGCAGGTCCTGGGCCAACCGGACCTAACCAAGCCGGTGGGCCTGCGCGACCGGGCCATGCTGGAGCTGCTCTACGCCACCGGAATCCGGGTCTCGGAGCTGGTGGCCCTGAACCTGGGTGATCTGAACGGGGCGGCGGGGTACATAAGGTGCGTGGGCAAGGGGACGAAGGAGCGCATCGTGCCGGTGGGCCAGCCGGCCCTGGAGGCGGTGGAGGCCTACCTGGACCGGGGCCGCAAGCGCTTCCTGCGGGAACCCCGGGAGCTGGCCCTCTTCGTCAACCACCACGGCCGGCGCCTGACCCGCCAGGGTTTCTGGAAGATCATCAAGCGCTACGCCCGGGAGGCCCGGCTGGACAAGAGCATCACCCCGCACACCCTGCGCCACTCCTTCGCCACCCACCTTTTGGAGAACGGAGCGGACCTGCGCTCGGTGCAGGAGATGCTGGGGCACGCGGACATCTCCACCACCCAGATCTACACCCACATCACCCAGGGCAAGGTGCGGGAGATCTACGACAAGGCGCATCCCAGGGCATGAGACGGGTGGCGGTCATCGTCCTGGACAGCGCGGGGGTGGGGGCGCTCCCCGACGCCGCCGCCTACGGCGACGCCGGAGCGAACACCCTGGGCCACGTGGCGGCGGCGGTGGGAGGCCTCGACTTGCCGCACTTGGGGCACCTGGGGCTGGGAAACATAACCCCCCTGGCGGGGGTACCGCCCGAGCCGGCCGCCGCGGGGGCCTTCGGTCGCATGGCCCTAGCCGCTCCGGGCAAGGACACCCTTTCAGGGCACTGGGAGATGATGGGCTGCATCGTGAAGCAGCCTTTGCGCACTTTTCCCCACGGCTTTCCGCCGGCGGTCATGGAAGCCTTCGAGGAGCGCATCGGCCGGGGGACCCTGGGCAACCGTCCCGCCTCGGGGACCGCCATCATCGCCGAGCTGGGGGCGCAGCACCTGGCCACCGGCTACCCCATCGTGTACACCTCCGCCGACAGCGTGTTCCAGATCGCCGCCCACGAAGCGGTGGTCCCGGTGGAAGAGCTGTACCGCTGGTGCGAGGCGGCCAGGGAGATCCTGCAGGGCCCCTGCCTGGTGGGGCGGGTCATCGCCCGGCCCTTCCGGGGTGAGCCCGGCGCCTTCTACCGCACCGAGGGCCGACGGGATTTCGCCCTGGCGCCGCCCGGCCCCACCGTCCTGGACCTGCTGCATGCGCGGGGCGTGCCGGTGCACGCCGTGGGGAAGATCAACGACATCTTCTCCGGGCGCGGCATCAGTGCGGCGCACGAGGCCCACGGCAACGCGGCGGCGACCGGGGTCACCCTGGAGCTGTTGGAGCGGCCCGGGGAGGGCCTGATCTTCACCAACCTGGTGGATTTCGACATGCTCTACGGGCACCGCAACGATCCCGCCGGCTACGCCCGGGCCCTGGCTGAGTTCGACGCGGCCCTGGGGCGGCTGCAGGAGCTCTTGCGCCCGGAGGAGCTGGCGGTGGTGACGGCGGATCACGGCTGCGATCCCACCTGGCCCGGGACCGACCACACCCGGGAATACGTGCCGCTGCTGGTCTTCGGGCCGAGGGTGGCCAGAGGGACGGACCTGGGGACCCGGGCCACCCTGGCGGACCTGGGCGCCACCCTGGCCGAACTGTGGCATCTGGACTGGGCCGGGCCCGGGGAGAGCATGTTGAACGCTTGGTTCGGGGGATGAGGCGGCCGCCCCCCGCGTATATATTCCCGGGGGGATCTGGATGCGCAAGACGGCGGCGATTTTGCTGACGGCCCTGCAGTTGGCCCTGCCCGGGGCGACCCTGGCGGCGGCGCCCACGGTTCCGGTGCCCCAGGTGACGGCCCCCGCCGCGGTGCTCATGGACGCCGCCAGCGGCCAGGTGCTTTTCGCCAAGGCGGCGCATCGGCCCCGCCCACCGGCCAGCATGACCAAGCTGATGACCCTGCTCTTGGCGGTGGAGGCCATCCGGCGGGGGAAGGCCGGCTGGGAGCAGCCGGTGAGCGTCAGCGAGGAGGCCTGGCGCCTGGGCGGCTCGCAGATCTGGCTGGAGCCGGGGGAGCAGCTCTCCCTGCGGCAGATGCTCCTGGCGGTGGCGGTGGGCTCGGCCAACGACGCCGCGGTGGCGGTGGGGGAGGCCCTGGCCGGCAGCGAGGCCGCCTTCGTGCGGCAGATGAACCTCCAGGCGCGGCAACTGGGGATGCGCCACACCAGTTTTCGCAACGCCCACGGTTTGCAGCAGGTGGGGCACGTGACCACCGCCTACGACCTGGCCCTGCTGGCGCGCCGGGCCGTGCGCCACCGCTCCCTTTTGGACCTGACCCGGCGCTGGGAGGACCGCACGATCCGCAACGGCAAGGGGGGCACCCTGTGGCTGGTCAACCCCAACCGCCTGCTCAAGCTTTATCCCGGCACCGACGGGCTGAAGACCGGCTACACCTCCCAGGCCGGCTACTGCGTGGCGGCCACGGCCAAGCGGGGCAACATGCGGCTCATTGCCGTGGTGATGGGGGAGCCCAACAGCCAGGCGCGCTGGGCGGATGTGATCCGGTTGTTCAACTACGGCTTCGCCAACTACCGCACCCTGGGGGTGGCACGCCGGGGGGTAAGCGTGGGCACGGTGGAGGTGACCCGGGGAGAGCGCCGGCGGGTGGCGGCGGCCCTGGCCCGGGAGCTTTGGATCACCGTTCCCCGAGGCAGCGAGGCCGCCTTGCGCCGGCAGGTGCGCCTGCCCGGCCGGGTGGCGGCGCCGGTGCGCCGTGGCCAACGCCTGGGGGAGCTGCGGGTGACCGCCGGGGGCCAGGTGGTGGGAGAGGTGCCCCTGGTGGCCGCCCAGCAGGTGCGCGCGGTCAGCTTCTGGGGCCTCTGGCGGCGCGCCATTCTAAACATGTTGGGTTTGCAGGCAGGAAACGGCTGAGCCATGGCGAAGTTTTCCGCCAGTACGCCGGCGGGAGGTATCGGTTTTGGAAGTGGTGACGTGGCGGCAGGGGTGGGCCCTGGTGTGTCGGTTGGCCGGGGAGTTGGATCTGTACAGTGCGGATCAGGTCCGCCGGGCGGTGGATGGGGCCATGGCCCGCCACGGCGTGTCCGACCTGGTGTTGGACCTCTCGGAGGTGAGCTTCTTGGACTCCAGCGGCGTGGGGGTGATCCTGGGACGCTATCGGCGCACCCGGGAGTCGGGAGGGAGGATGGCCCTGGTGGCGCCGCCGGAGCGGCTGCGACCGGTGTTGGAGCTGGCCGGCATCCTGCAGCTGGTGCCCGCGGCGGCATCGGTGGGGGAGGCGACGGGGCTTTTGTCCGTCGGAGCGCGGTCGTGAGCGCCAACCGGATGCGCCTGGAGCTGGCCAGCCGGGCGGAGAACGTGGGGGTGGCGCGGGTGGCGGTGGCCGCCTTCGCCGGCCCCCTGGGCTTTACCCTGGGGGAATTGGAGGAGATCAAGGTGGCGGTGTCGGAGGCGGTATCCAACGCGGTCCTGCACGGCTACCTCGGGGCGGAGGGAACCGTGCGGATCGAGGCCGAGGCGGCGGAGGGCGCCTTGGAACTGGTGGTGGAGGACCAGGGCCGGGGGATCGAGGACGTGGCGCAGGCCAGAAGGCCCGCCTTCTCCACGGACCCCGAGCGCATGGGGCTGGGGTTCGTCTTCATGGAGTCCTTCAGCGACTCCTTGGAGGTGTCCTCCTCCCCGGGGCAAGGCACCCGGGTGCGTATGCGCAAGCGCCCCACCGGGAACCCGGGGAGGCAGTAGTGCTGATCAGTTCCATCGCCAGGTATGAAAGCCGAAGGTATCAGTTTGCTTGTTCAGCATCCAGGAGAAAGAAGCTGCCGTTTTCGTAGCCGTAATTACATTTAATATAAGGCTGTTTTCTTGCAAATTCAGGGTAAAGATTATCATAACCCGCGAAGAATCCATAATAGTAATTCTGGAGCATGATCTGGATTTTGCCAAGGTAGTCATATATCGGCTCGTACTCGTCCGGTTTAACCCCATTATATCTTCTAAACTGGATATCTGCATGGCCTTTATAATCCTGCAGGCGCATAATAAGCGATACTTCCTTAATTGGGCTATCGCTAAAAGATGCGGCAAATTCGAACGTATAGTTAAAGGAACATTTCCAGGGATCATAGAAACAGTCAGGTTGTCCGTGAAGCTTTAATAATACACCGGCTAGTTCAGCCAATCCTAGGCGCTCGCGTCGATGATAAAAGTCCAAAAGCAAGGGATATTTTACAGGCATTTCGGTTGTGGATGACAGCAGGCTGGCAATTGTTGCCGGGTGTTTGACGACCCTAAGATAAAAGGAAAGTTCGTCAGTTTCCAGAACCGGGCGGATAAATATCGCCTGCTTCGATACTATAAAAGCCTCTTCCTGATCATCGTAATGCCAAATCAGCTCATCACCAGTATGCACCAGCGAATGAAATATATCTGGTATAAATGTGCGAAAAGCACTATCTACAGAGGATAGCTTGCCACATTCCTCTTTGAGCCAGGCTTGCAATGTAGTCAGAGGTTTCGGAAGATTTCGTATGTTATCCTCTGGGTGCTCGCGGGGATGCGCTAATTCAACCAGCATGCGAGTATTGACCTCTTTAAATGAATCCTCTGCCTCTTGGGCAGCGGTACCGTCAAAGGCCGGTTTTATGCGAATGAGATTTCCTTCTGGTTGCAGCTCGATCAAAACCGTGCAATTAGGCTCGAGTTTAAGCGCTTCTCTGATTTTCTCCGGCAAAGTCACCGCTCCGTTGCCGTCAAGCTGTTCATAATACCTAATGGTCTCCATCGTTAGCACACCACCTTTGCTAAGCTGGTCCCGCCACAGCATAAACCTGAACCTGGCTGCTTTGCAGTGGATCATCCCCCGGCGGTGAATATTCGGTGATGCCACGCAGATCTCCTGGCGGGGTCTTACGAAAGTCCTTCGTCAGGAAATCTTCGCATATCTTCTACCGCAAAGATCCTCGAGCGTCTTCGCTGTCATCTCCCCTACTCCGCCCGTTCCCTAAGATCCATCGGTTGCTCTCCTGGCCCGTTAAGGGGCCACCACTTATCATCACGAAGGCTGGGGAACCATTCCCCGCGGCCCGCCCCAAACCTCCCACCTTGGCATTCACTTCTTTCAGCATGCTTTTCCTTGCGCTTCATCGCCTAGGTTTTCGCGGTGGAGGTCGCGTGGAATCCGCATACCTACACCGTTTCCGTCACGATGCCACCGCCATCCCTGCCTGAAAGTCCCCCCTCGCTACTGCCCGTTGGACCGCTGCCCTTCCCGTCCGGCTCGAGCTAGCCCATACTCGAGAGGCTTCCTGCGAAACCAAGGATGCTTTCAGCGAATAGCAGCCGCGGTTGCGCTTGCCTGCGGACGAGGCGCCACGGCCCCCCGGCACTCTTCTCGATCGTTTGCGGGTGAGCGGCTGACCAGGCGCATCGAAGCGAACGGAAGGCCGACTCTAACTCGGCCGCATGCCCTGGGCCACCTGTTCCACCACCTGGGCCGATGACCCGGTGACCGTCACCTGGGTGCCGTCCAGGACGAATTGCACGTCGGCTTGGGCCAGGACTCTGGAGCCGCTGATGGCCGGGTAGGTCGTGAGCAGGGCCTTTTGCCCGTCGACGGTTATTCGCTGCACCTTGGGCTGGACCAAGTAGGTGTGACCGTTCACCACCGTGCCGCGGGGCGCCTGGAATTCGAAGGAACCTGCCCCAGGCTGGGAGTGCTCCGAGATGGCCAGGTAACCTTTGGTCCCCGGGGCTGCGCCGAGGATCAGGTTTATGGATTGGACTTGCCCGCCGTTCAACACTTCCATACCCGATATCAGTTTGTATCCCGGCGGCAGGGAGGTGGGCTTCAGGAAGCGGAAGGAGGTCTCCTTTGCTGCCTGGCGCAAGGTCACCCGGCGCATCTTGATGTTGGCTCCGGGGGACGCCACCTCCTTGGCTCCGGGCGGCGGGGTGAAGGTGAAGGTGCCGGGCGGCACGGCCACGTTGTACGCCACCTGAGTGTAGCGCATGGTCATGGACACGGTCTTGCCGGTACCGGGAGCGGTCAACCGCGTCCGGTACTCCAGGGGCAGGAAGGTCTGGCGGTCCACCCAAAGGTCGATGGAGCCGAAACCGAAGCCCACCGCATTGTTCCGGGGCACGATCCGCAGTTCGTAGGTGCCGCGGCCGGCCACCGTGCCCAGCCCCACCAGGGAGACGCGGTGGTTCTCGAGCAGGTGAGAGATCATGGTGGGCAGGAGGGAGCCGCCGGCCATTCCCAGGGTCGACACGCCGCCCCGGGGCGCGGGGACACTGAAGTAGGTGTTGGCCTGGGAATTGTAGATCCATATTTTTTGGCCGTTCGACACCATCAGCAGGGTTTCCTTGTCGCCCGTCTCCGCCACCACGCGGCTGAGCTTCGGCCGCTGGCTCCACAGCTCCACGGTGGAGGAACCCGGCGCGCCCGCCGGAAGACCGGAGATGGTGGTGACCAGGGTGCCGTGCAGGGTCTTGATCCCCGACTGGGCCGCCTCGATTTTGGCCGCGATGGCCGCGGCCGAGGGCTTCCCCGGCAACAGGCCGCATCCGGCGGCCAGGAACAGGAGGGTCACCAGACCCGCCGTCCGCCTCGAAATCACCCGTCTTCCCCCTCCCGCTGGGACCCCGGAAACTGGCGGTGGACCCAGGCTCACCGCCTCTTTCCCGTATTTTACTGCCGCCTGCTTCAACCTCCAACTATCACAGGTTGTGGTTTTGGCTTTTGTCCAGCCTTAATATCCCTCCTTTCCCACCCTGGCTCTGCGTGGCGCGGCCGCACGCGGCGTGCCGTGGTCCGCGGCGGACCGGCGGCGACCGGACCCGCGGCCGCCGGGCGGGCGAGCCGCCGCGAGATTGACAGGGGCGAGGCCGCAAAATATAATGAGAGGCGCGGGTGGTAGCGCAGTTTGGTAGCGCACAGCGTTCGGG
Source organism: Bacillota bacterium (assembly GCA_021810565.1). Taxonomy (GTDB): domain Bacteria; phylum Bacillota; class Sulfobacillia; order JAJZIM01; family JAJZIM01; genus JAJZIM01. The sequence goes on along the minus strand of JAJZIM010000027.1, from coordinate 26,100 downwards.
ACGCTGGGGTCGCAGGTTCAAATCCTGTCCACCCGACCATGATCGCAAGGCGGCGGGACTCTTCGGGGTCCCGCTTTCGCGTGCTCACCTCGTTCGCCCCGGCGGCATACGCTGGCGCTAGATGGCGCATGGGGGGCGATGGGGATGGCGGCGGCGGTCTTCGACGAGCGGCGGTTCCGGGAGGCGGTGGGGAGGCTCCACGAGGTGGGGTACGCCCTGCAGCGGGTGGCGGTGCACCTGGACGCCCTGGGGGGGCTGGCGGAGGGGGTGGTCGGGGAGTGGCGCGTTCCCCGGCGAGCGCGGGAGCGGCCGCAGCGGCGGGAGGGTCACGGCCGGGAGGGCCTCCTGGAGGAGGCGGCCCAGGTCCTGCGTCTCTTGCGCTCCCCGGAGGTGCTGCGCCTCCTGAAGGTGCTCTTGCGAGGTTCCTGACATAAAAAGGGGAGCCACCGGCGGCGGAACCGGTGGTTTCCCTTTTCGCGTCCTCAGCCCAGGATCAGCAGCAGCACGCCCAAGACGACCAGCCCCCATCCCACCAGGCTCAGGGGAGGGAAGAAGAGCACCAGCACCAGCCCCAAGAAGATCAGCAGCCAGCCCCACACCGAGGGGGAGATCTCGGCGATGGGGCTTGGTAGCTTCAGGTCCACGCGCAATCGCCTCCTTTCGCACCAGCTCATGCGGCCCGGAGCGCCCGGGGAGAGCCGCCGCCGCAACCGACCAGCAGGACGCCCCACGCCGCCGTCCCCCACCTTGCGGCACCGGGGGGCCCCTCGCCAGATGACGCCGCGTCTCCTGGCCGTCGCGCTTTCGGCATAGCGTATGTGGCACCGGGAGGGAGGGTGACGGGACACCGCCCGGGCGCCCCCCGCATAGGCTGCGGAAAAGCCGCTGCGGGGGGATGCCCTTATGTTGGAGGACCTGGGTTGGCTGCGCGAGCACGGGCACAAGCTGGACCGACGGCTGCGCCACGCGCTGGTGTCCTTTAACCGACCGCCCCGAAACCTGCCCTGCGTGCTATATCGGCCGACCCTGGCCGCTTGGCAGGCGGTGCATCGCCTGCCGGTGATCGTGGAGCTGGCGGACGGGCCGGGCCTTACGCGGGAGTGGATGCGCTGGGCGGTGCGCGCCGGGGGGCGGGCGGGCTTTCGCTTCCCGCGCCTGGCCGGCTTCTCCTGCGTGCTGCCGGTGAGCTTCTTCCGCACCCTGGTGTCCCATCCCGCGGTGCGCGCGGTCTTTCTGGACGCCGAGGTGCGGGCCTGTTTGGACGTGGCCTCCCCGGCGCTCTTGGCCGACCGGGTGTGGGCGGCGGGAGGGGACGGGAGAGGCGTGGTCCTGGCGGTGGTCGACACCGGCATCTATCCCCACCCCGACCTGACCCGGCCGAAGAACCGCATCCTGGCCTTCGCCGACTTCGTGGGCAGGCGCCGGGATCCCTACGACGACAACGGACACGGCACCCATTGCGCCGGCGACGCGGCGGGCAACGGCCAGCTGTCCGGCGGACGCTACCGCGGACCGGCTTGGGAGGCGGGGCTGGTGGGGGTGAAGGTCCTGAACAAGCTGGGCTCGGGGTTGACCTCCACCATCATGGCGGGCATCCAGTGGTGCGTGGAGCAGCGGGAGCGGCTGGGGATCCGCATCGTCTCCCTGTCTCTGGGAGGCGAGGCGGTGCTGGGTGCCGCGCGGGATCCGCTGTGCCGGATGGTGGAGCAGGCCTGGGCGGCGGGGATCGTGGTGCTGGCGGCCGCCGGGAACTCGGGCCCCGGCGCGGGCACCGTGGGCACCCCGGGCATCGACCCGAAGATCATCACCGTGGGGGCGATGGACGACGGGCAACCATGTGTACAGATGACAGCGCAGAGCAAAGTGGGTGGCGGATAAGAAGCGGAGGTGCATCAAGATGGTGGAAACGGCGCGGAAGGAGAACGGTTCCGAGAAGCAGCCCCTGGGACTGTGCCCCAAGTGCGGGGAGCCGGTGTACCAGACACCCTTCGGATATGCCTGCGACGGCGGCCGCGAGTGCGGGTTCGTGATCTGGCGGGAGGTGGGGCACCGGCACATTCCCCGGAAAGCGGCGGAGGAGCTGGTCAAGGACGGGATCACGTCCCGGGTGCTCCACGGGTTCAAGTCGAAGGACGGCAAGGAGTTTGCGGCCAAGCTGCGCCTTGACCCCGAGAACGAGTACAAGGTGGCCTACGAGTTCGAGGCCCCCAGGGTGATCGGCAAGTGCCCCGAGTGCGACGGGGAGGTGGTGGAAAAGCCGAAGAGCTGGAGTTGCACCAAGTGGCGGGAAGCGGACGGCAGGTGCGGGTTCGTGATCTGGAAGACCATCGCCGGGAGGAACCTGACGGAGGCGGACGCCCTGGCGCTGCTGGCCGGCTCCACCATCGGGCCCTATCCATTCCGCAGCCAGGAGGGCAAGGAGTTCACCGCATACCTTCGGCTGAACCCGGAGGAAGGCCACAAGGTGCAGATGGGCTTCCCGGACGAAGAGGATGCCGACGACCCGGACTACGGGGAGTAGGCCATGGAGAAACTCACCGAGTCGGAACTGGCCTGGGTAAAGCGGACGGCTCCCGTGCTCGCGGCCCAACGGCGTGAGGCCATGGCCAGGGGGGCTGAAGCCCGGACGGCTGCATGGTCCCACACCAGCCCTGGCCGCCGCCCTGGAACACGAGCTGGAACAGCTGAGCACGCCGTGGCTGTGGGACCCGAACACCCTGGATCGAGGACTGGGATAACATTCTCAAATCGGGGGCATCAGGCAACCGTGCCGGGCCCCTGTAATTCTGGGAAGGAGGCGTTTGGAATGACCCGTGAAGACGTCGTCCGCCGCATCGAGGAGGCTCGGGCAGCCGAAGCCATCCCGGACCTGCACGGCCTAAACCTCTCCGGCTTGAACCTGGCCCGACTCGACCTGTCCCACGTGGATCTGGGCGAAGCCCTGCTGGAGAAGTCCGACCTGACCGAGGCGAACCTGGACTTTGCCCGCGTGGAGAAGGCTCGCCTCAGTGGAGCGTGCCTGACCGCTGCCAGCATGGTCGGCGTCCGAGCCGCCAAAGCCGACTTCAGCAAGGCAAGCTTGGATCACGCCAACTGCCAGATGGGCCAGTTCACTCAGGCGTCGTTGTCGCACGCCTCCCTGTTTCGCGCCGATTTCAACCAGGCTGACCTGTGCGGGGTCCAGGGCGAGAAGTGCCAGGCAGAGGGTGCGACCTTGTACCGCGCCGTGCTGCACGCTGCCGATTTTCGGGACAGCGTGTTCTTGGGAGCGGAGTTCTGCGAGTGCCAATCCAATGCCAAGGCACCGGTGTGCTTCGTGCACGCCGACCTGCGGCGAACGAACTTCGCCAGGGCCAGCCTCGACGGGGCCAACTTCTCCGGGGCCACTCTGACCGGTGCCGCCTTCGACACTACGCACATGGAGCATGCCAGATTTGACCAGGCGTGGATGGAGGGCGTCAGTTTGCGCACCTGCCGCGCCGCTGGGATCATCCTCACGGATGCCAAGCTGCAGGGGGCCAACCTCAGCCATGCGGTGCTGACGAACGCGGTGCTGCGCCGGGCCGACCTGCGGGGAGCATCCCTTCTCGGAACCAACCTGCGAGGGGTGGATTGTCACCTGGCGCACCTTACGGGAGCCGACGGTGTGGACGACCGCACAGCAAGGCTGGCTGGCAGGGCTGGCCGGCACCTAGCTGCCGAACGGTAGGAGGTGGAGGGGGTGGCCCTGCGCCCGCTGGTGATTCGGCTGCACTACTACCTGCCGGGCGCCAGGGGGGACCGCGGCGTGGGCGCGGCGCAGGGGCACCTGCGGTACATGGGCAACCCGGCAAAGGAGGAGCTGTGCCGCGCCGGGCAGCGCCAGGACCCCGGGGAGGAGGCGGCCATACACGCTGCGTACATGGCCGGCAGGCCGGGTTCCCTGGGCTACTTCGGCCCCGACGAACGGCACCTGCCCGACCCGGAGGCCCTGGACCGGGAACTGCGCGGCCACCGGGGACCGATTTGGCGGCTGGTGGTGTCTGTCACGGAGGCTGACGCCCGTGCCATGGGCGGCCAGCTGCTGGACCGCCCTGCGTGGGAGGACGCGGCCAGGTCGCTGCTGCCGAAAATGGCCCGGGAGCTCGGCATCCCGGAGGCGCACCTGCGCTGGGTAGCCGCTGTGCATCGCAAGGAGGGGCACCCCCACCTGCACCTTTTGGCCTGGGAGGTGCCCCCTAAGCGCACCAAGGGCCGGTGGTCACCGGGAGAGATGCGCCAGGTCAAACGCATGTGGGTCTCTGCGCTGTACCGCCCGGAGCGGGAACGGCTGGGCCAGCAGATGGCGGCGGCGAAGCTCGCGGTGGTGGGTGGTGGCCGGGTGGAGGTGGCGGCGGCGACCGCCTTGGCCGGGCCTGGGCGGAGGCCTCCCGCAACCCCGCCGAGGCTCTCGCCCCGCCGGTCCCGGGAGCTGGCTGCCCGGCTGGATGCTTTGCGCACGATGCTGCCCGGCGGCGGTCGGGTGGCCCTGGCATACATGCCCCCCGGCGTCAAACAGGCTGCCAACGACAGGGCGGAGTGGCTGCTGAGCAGCGTGCCCGAGTACCAGGAGGCTGCCGACAGGTACGCCGCCCTGGCCCGGGAGATGGCCCGGCACTACAGTGACGACCCGGCGGCGCACGACCAGGCCGCCCGGAAAGCGCGGGAGGACCTGACCCAGAAACTGGCGCAACACGTGTTGCGCGGGGCGGCGGACCTGGACCGGGCGGCGAAGCGTGACCAGGTGGTGCAGGTGGCCCTGGCCACCATCCGCGGCCGGGGGGCACCCGGCCTGCCGCCGGAGCTGGCCGAGCGGGTGCACCGGGAGGTGCTGGCCCTGGCCCGGCTACCAGCCAACCTGCGGCCCGACGCCGCCCTGGCCCTGGCGCGGCGGCTGCTGGCCGAGCCGGCCCTGGCGTCCGAGGTGCGCTGGTACCTGGAGGCCCTGCCGCCAAGGCGGCGCCAGGCCGGGGAAGAGCGGCTGGCCGCCTCCCTGGCCAGGAGCATAGCCCACGCGGCGGACTACGCGGCGCACCGCCGGGAGGTGCTGGCCAGTTCCCTGGCCGTCGCCTGGTGGTCGGGGCTCATGCGGGACGTGCGCCGGGAGGAGCGGCGGGCCGAGGCCCGGGAGGCGGAGGAGGAGGCCAGGCGCAAACGCCGCGAAGGAGGCATGGCACGGTGAGAGGCAAGCGGATGTGCGTAGCGGCGGCCTTTGGGGCAACCCTGGCCGCCGTCCTGTTCCCGCCGGTGGCGGTGGCCTATCTGGCGGTGCTGGCCCCCGCCCGTGATCCCGGGGCCCCCCCTGGTCGGGTGGCAGCCCGCGTGGCGGCCCTGTGGCACGCCTGGGTATCAAGCGGCGGCTACCTGCCGTGGCGCACGTGGTCCGCATTGGCGCTGCGCCACCCCCACGCCCTGCTCGTGACGCTGGGCCTGATGACCCTCGCGGGCGGCGGCCTGGCCTACGCGTCCGGCAGGGGCCGGGGTACGCGCACCTGGGGCGGCCCTCCGGCTGCCGGCAAGGGCCAGCACGGCACGGCCAGGTGGCGCACGCCGGCGGAGCTGGCCCGCAGCCTGGCGCTGTGGCAGTGGCAAGCCAGCAAACCGAGCAACCCAAGCGGCGTCCTGGTGGGGCGCGGACCCCGGCGGGGCACGGCCTGGGTGCTCAAGGGGGACGGGCACGCCCTGCTCCTCGGGAGCACGGGTGCGGGCAAGAGCCGGCGGATCATCCTGCCGAGCATCGGGGTGATCGGAGAGGCAGCCCGGGAAAGCCTGATCGTAACCGATCCCAAGGGGGAGCTGTACGCCCACGCGGCCGAATGGCTGCGTTCCAGGGGCTACGACGTGGTGCGCATCGACTTGCGCCAGCCGGCCACGGGGAACCGCTGGAACCCGGTGCTGCCGGTGGCCGAGGCCCTGGCGGCGGGCCAGCTGGACCGGGCCAGCGCGGCGGCCTGGGACGTGGCCCACGTGCTGACCTACAGCGCGGAGTACCGTGGCACCGACCCCATATGGCCGCAGTCGCAGGAGGCGCTGATCGCGGCGCTGATCCTGGCGGTGGCCCAGGGCGAGCCGCCCCCGGGCGGCAAGGCGCCCCCGGAGGGGGAACCGTGGGCCTGGCCATCGGCGGAGCAGCAGCACATGGGCTCGGTGTACGCCGCGCTGCTGGCCGGCGGGGAGGGCGGAACGAGGCTTGACGACTGGATGGACCAGTTCCCGCCGGACCACCCGGCCTACAAGGCGTACGGCCCGGTGCGGCTGTCCGTGGAGCGCACCAGGGCGAGCATCCTCACCGGCGCCGCGGCGGAACTGCGGCTGTTCGCGGACCAGGAGGTGGCCTGGCTCACTTCCGCGCAGGACCACGACCTGGCGGCACCCGGGCGCCGGCCGACGGCGGTGTTCCTGGTGATCCCGGACGAAAGATCGACGCGCTACCCCCTGGCCACCCTGTACGTGCAGCAGACGCTGCAGGCGCTGACCACCCTGGCCGACAGCCGGAGGGAAGGCCGGCTGGAGGTGCCGGTCAACTGTCTGCTGGACGAGTTCGGCAACCTGCCGCAGTTGAGAGACTTCGACCACTCGATCACGGTGGCGCGCTCGCGGGGGATGCGCTTCCTCCTGGCGCTCCAGGACCTGGCGCAGCTGAAGCGCCACTACGCCGACGGGGCCGAGACGATCAAAGGCAACTGCCTCACCTGGATCTATCTGCTGACGGCGAACCTGGACACCGCCCGGGAGGTGGCAGCGAAGCTTGGCAAGTACACCACCACGGGCGAGACCTACTCCATGCCGAAGGTGTACTGGACCAGCAGCTACACCATGCCGGGCCACGCGACGAACACCACGACGCTGATGGGCCGGGAGCTGGCCACGGCGGAGGAGCTGTTGCGCTGGCCGCAGGACACGGCGCTGATTCTCCAGGGAAGGGAGGCCCCGGCCAGGCTGCCCCTGCCGGACCTTTCGGCGTGGGCCAGGGAGTTCCCGGGCATCCAAGAAGCCCGGCAGCACCCGGAGACGAAGGCGGTCACGCCGCCCCCCTCGTGGCGGCCGCCGGACCAGGAGTGGGAGATACCGCTGCCGGCGGGGCTGGAGGTGCAGGAGCAGTCCGCTGAGGAGCCTTCGCAGGAAGCCGAGGCGGCGGACAAAAGCCCGGCGCCCCCTCAACGGGTGGAGGCGCCGGAAAGCATGCCTCCGGTAGAGGCCAAGGAGCAAAGGGCGGCCAGAGGGGGGATAACGTGGCGCTAGCCCTGCGGTGGCGACCCGAACGACACGGAGGGGGGGGCAACGATGGAGGGCAAAGTGACAATCTGCGCCCGCGTATCGGATGCGGAGCTGTCGAACCGGGAGTTGGCGGAGAGGATAAAGGCCGAACATCCTGGCGTTGAGCCCGTGCTGGCCTGGAACCATTTCGTCAAGGCGCGGTGCCTGCGGCCTGGGATCGACCTGCGGGATTTCGTCAGGCTTTATGAGTCCTGCGTGCCCGATCAGCACGTTCGCACCAGGGAGCAGGTGTTCACGCCCACCCATAAGGATAGCATCACAGGACTGTCAGTAATGGCCGTCCAGGAGGGGCCGCTGTGGCGGCTTGCGTTCGAGGACGGACACATCGGGACGGAGCCCGGGGTGGCTCTGCCGGCCCGTTTCATCCCAATTCGCGAGGGGCCCAAAAGCATAGCGAGGAGGCTGGACACGATGGCGAGCACCTATTCGGAGATCCTGCTGGTGGGGCGGCTGACCCACAAGCCGGAGCTGAGCGCGACGCCCAACGGGACCCAGGTGGCCCATTTCACGGTGGCGGTGGACCGCCCCGCAGAGGGCCAGAAGGTCACGGACTTCTTCCGCACCACGGCCTGGGGGAAGACGGCGGAAGCCGTGGCGGAGCACCTGGACAAGGGCAGCCTGTGCCTGGTGCGCGGGCATCCCGAGATCCAGCGGTGGGAGAAGGACGGGCAGAAGCACGAGACGTTCCAGGTCCAGGCCGCCCAGGTGAAGTTCCTGGACCGGCAGCGGACCAGCGAGGCGGCAGCGGAGCGGTAGGCAACAGGGGGGGAGCGCGGTGCTCCCCCCCTAAAGTTTGGATGCCGCGTTTGACGAAGGAGGCTGAACCCGATGGCAAGCACCTATTCCGAGATCCTGCTGGTGGGGCGGGTCACGGGCAAGCCGGAGCTGTGGACCGCGCCCAACGGTACGCGGCTGGCCAACTACTGGGTAGCCGTGGACCGGCTCTCCAGGGGCGGGCAGAAGGTCACGGACTATTTTCAGGTCACGGCCAAAGGGGGGACGGCGGAAGCCGTCGCCCGGCAGCTGGACGAGGGGAGCCTGTGCCTGGTGCGCGGGTATCCGAACATCCAAGAGCACGAGAAGCTCCAGGTCGAAGCCGTGAAGGTGAAGTTCGTGGGCCGGCACAGGGACGAGGCGGCGGAACGGTAGGAGCAGAGGGGGAGCGAAAAGCCTCCTCCCCTATTTGGAGGTGGCACCAGTGCATAGAACATCACCGAGTCTCTTCTGGCAGGTCCTGTACCGCGGATGCGCAGGGTGGCTGGAACTGCGGGCGGTGCCCGAGGGTGACGGGATAACGCTGCGCCGGTTTTACGAATTGCCGGCGGGAATTGGCCCGGCAGAACGGTTCGCCATGGCCCACGACGGCCAGCGCCACGTGTTCTTCAGCGCCCTGCCGCGGGCGGAGCCCCGCGGAGGCTCCGACGCGGTGCGCACCGTGCCGGTTCTCTTCGCGGACATCGACGCGAAGGACTTCGTGCGAGGAGAGGCCGAGATTGAAGTGCGGTTGGGCGACCTGTCGGCAATAGGGCTTGGCCCCACCGCCGTGGTGCGTTCCGGCGGTGGCGGCAGGCATGCCTACTGGCTCCTCCGGGAGCCGGTGAAGCTGAACACCGCCTCCGCAGCCGAACAGGTGAGGAGCACCCTGTGGGCCTTGGGCGCGGGGGTGGGCATACCGGCGCGGGCCAACGTGGCCTGTGACCTGGCTCGGCTGCTCAGGGTGCCCGAAACGCTCAACATCAAGGCCAAGTATGGCACCCCGCAACTGTGCATGGTGGAGCAGCTGCATCCCGAGCGGCGGTACGACCTGGCCGACTTCGTGCCGCTGGTGCGCTCGTACCCGCGGCCTGCCGCGCAGCTTGGCACGCGCCGATGGGTGTCATTCTCGCCAGGTTTGACGCTGCCCGCCGACCCGCAGGACCTGCTGCGGGGGCTGGACATCAGCCGGCCGGTGCGCGAGCTGATCCACGCGGGGGCGGAGCCAGGTCGTCGAAGCGAGACGGACATGAAGGCCATCGTGGCCCTGGTGCGGGCGGGGGCCAGTCCCGACCGCATCCGGGCGGTGTTCGCGCACCTCGCCCTGGGTATCGGGGCCAAGTACCGGGAGCACCCACAGCCCGACCGCTACTTGGGCTACAGCATCTCGAAAGCCCAGGCATGGGTGGAGGCTCACCCGCCCCCGGGACAGCGGGCGCGGGCGAGCCCGGCTAGAGAAGGGAGGTGAGGCAACAAGCCGCAGCAGTTCGTGAGACGAAAGGAGGTGATATACGTGCCGCCCTTCTTGACGGATATCCAGAACCTGCTCCAGCAGGCTGGAGGCTGGATTGCGGGCATGGGGGGCGCCGGTGGCGGCGCGATGCTCGCGTACCACGCGCTCATGCGCAACCTCAACGACGATCCGCAAATGGTCGCCCACCACACGAGCAGCATGAAGAAGGTGCTGGTAGGAACGGCGGTGGTGGTGGCGGCCGGAGGCATAGCCTCCTGGCTGTCCACGTTCTTTTAGACCGAAGGCGGCAGGGGAGCCGGTCCACGTGGGCGGCTCCCCCCTCTCTTTAACAGGAGGTGACAAGGTGTGGGAACCCTGATAGCCGGCGGACTGATCACGATACTCCAGGACGCCGCGAACGGCATGCTGTGGCTGCTGGCCACGGTGCTGGGCGGCATCGAGGGGGAGGCCCTGGCGGCGGCGCAGCAGCCGTGGGTGTCGCAGGTGGAGCAGTACTCGGCCATGTTCGCCGTGGCCCTGTGGGGTTTGATGGTGGGCCGAAAGGCCCTGGAGGAATACATCCTGTACAACGAGGGCACCGCCGGCAGCGACGGGGGGGCGATGTGGAAGGGGCTGCTGCGCACGACGGTGTACGGCGCGGCGGGCACCTACCTGGCCTACAACGTGTTCACCGTGGGGTTGTGGTTCGGGCAGGCGCTGATGGCGGCGCCGCTGGACCAGGTGGCCACTGCGGCGCAGAACGCCGGGAGCACCCTGACCAGCCTGCCGGGGCTGGTGATCGAGGACGTGCTGATCCTGGCGCTAGGCCTGGCCGCCCTGGTGGTGGGCGTGGTGATAATCACGATCCAGATGGCGATTCGGAGTGCGGAGCTGATCTTCTACATCGTGGCCAGCCCCATTGCCGCCCTGGGCCAGATGAACCCCGGCGGGGGCGTGTGGGCCGGCTGGTGGAGGGGGCTGGTGGTGCTGGGCCTCAGTCAGGCCGTGCAGCTCGTGGGCTTAAAAGGAATTCTGGCGAGCTTGCAGAATATAACGGCAGTGCCAGGTCCCAGCGGTCCGGTGCTGGGGGCGCTGCTGGGGCTGGTGCTGGCCGTCGGCATGGTGATCGCCACCATACGCGGGCCGCATATCATCCAGCAGTGGGCGTACCATACGGGCATCGGCGGGGCAGTTGTCTCCGGTGGCAAATACGTCTTGACTCAAATACGAACACGCTAGATGGAGGTGCTGATAATGGGGTGGGACGAAATGCACCAGGTCGCTGTATTGAAGAGCATAGAAATAGACCGCATGGAGACCTGCCCCGGCTGCGGCCAGCGTATCCATCCCGAACACCCCGGCGACAAAGTGTGGAAGAGGGTAGCCACCTGCCCAGCATGCAGAACCGTAAGCCGACCCTTTGCAGAGCGGGTATCGATGTTCCGTGTCTTCGCTTTCGGTATGGCAGGCATACCTGTCCCCCGCCGCTGCGGTCGGGTCTTGGTGAGAGAGGACGACGATAGATGAACGAAGCACCAACAGCCTTGGAGTACCTGATTCCGCGCCGGATCAACCAGGGCTTCGAGTTCGCCCCCGGGTGGGGGCTGGTGCAGGCGGCAACTGCGGCGGCGGGGCTGCTGCTGGGCGCCGGGTGGTTCCTAGGGGGCGGTGCGCTGCACCTGGCGGTGCCGGGGCGGCTGCTGCCCGCCCTGGTGGTGGGAGGCATCGGGATCATGGCCGCCCGCCCCATGCCGGACGGGAGCACCCCCTTGGATCTGGTGGGCGCGTTCCGGGGGTGGCTGAAGCGGCCGAAACGGTACCTGTACGACTGGAGCCTGGACGACTGCTGAGGCCCGGGGAAAGCCCGGGCCTTGACACGGGAGGTGATCGACCTGCGACGAGTTCCGATATACGGAGTGCGGCTGGTGAGGGAGGGCTCGCTGCCGCCGCCACACTCCAAGATCATGAAGGGGGCGGGAGACGCTGCGCGGTTCCTGGCCCCCCTGCTGGCCGACCAGGCCCAGGAGTGCCTAGCGGTGTTGCTGCTGGACAACCGCCACCGGCCCTTGGGGGTGGTGGAGGTGGCCAGAGGCAACGTGAACATGGTGCATGTGCAGCCGCGGGACGTGTTCACCCCCGCGCTGGTGTCGGGAGCACAGGCGGTGATCGTGGCCCACAACCATCCCAGCGGGGACCCCACGCCGAGCCCCGACGACCGGCACCTCACGGAGAGCTTGGTCGATGCCGGGACCCTGCTGGGAGTGCAGATGCTGGACCACCTGGTGATAGGGCACGGGCGGGCCTGCACGGCAAGCCCCGGCAGCCAAGGCAGTACGCCCTTCCGACTGGGAGAACGTGCAGTCCAATGGACAGGACTGGATCGCTAAGAGGAGGCGGAGAAGATGAAGATGGTTCTGGTGGAGGAAGAGGCGTTGACGTGCGCCGATGACACCGTGTTTCGCAGCCCGGACGATTTGGAGCGGCTGCGTCCGCTGCTGACAGAGTTCGCATCCAAAGTTCCCGAGGGCATGCACGCGCTGCTGCTGGACGCCGCCGGGCATCCCCTGGGGCTCGTGCGGTCCAGCGCCACGGCCAGGCGGCGGTCTGTTCGCTGGATCCAGGAGGTCCTGCGCGTGGCACTGACGACGGAAGTGCCGACGGCAAGCATCGTACCGGTGCGCACCACGAAAGGGACGCCCCCGCGCGCGTCCGTGGCGGATGCGGTGCTGTCGGGAAGGCTGGCCGGTGCCGCGGAGGCCATGCAGATGCACATGCCGGGGCTGATCCTGGCCGGGAGTGAAGCCGTGGTCTTCCACGACTTCGAGAAAGAGGGATAGACATGGGCAAGACGAAACGGCAAGGAGGCTCGGCCCAGGACTGGCTGCCGCTGCAGGATCTGCACGGCGGCCTTCTTTTTCGGCGCGACGGCGCGGTCGTTGGGGGCGTGGGAGTGGCCCCCTTCAATCTTAGCCTCAAGAGCGCGTCTGAAACCCGGGCGGTCATCGCGGCGGTGCACCAGGCGGTCAACGCACTTCAGGTGCCGTGGCAAATACTGAGCACCTACCGACCGGTGGACCTGGACGCCCACCTGGGCACCCTGGACCGGCTCCTGGAGGACGCGGACCCCCGGCGCAAGCCCGTGCTGCGCGACTACATCGGTGAGCTGCACCGGCTGGCAACGGGAGGGGAGGCCACGGAGCGGCGCTACTACGTCCTGGTGGTGCGTCAGGGTGCGGACGCCCCGGCGGAGCACCGCCAGCATCTGCCGCAGCTGGCCCAGGACCTCATGCGGGCTCGGGGCCTTCGGGCATGGGTGCTGGACGACGCGGCCTGGCGGGAGCTTTTGTTCCTGACGTTCCAGGGGCACCACGCAGCGCAGGAGACGGTACCCGACGGGCTGCCCCGGCTGCCGCCGGCGCTGGAGGAGGTGCGCGGACATGCCGCCGCTGACTGAGGAGGCCAAGGCGTACCTGCGCGACAAGCTGGCCGCGCTGTGGCGGTGGGCGCGGGCGGCGCTGGACCAGGACGGTCCCGGCACCGAGGTGGTGGTGCTGGTGGCCACCGAGTGGACCACGCAGGCGAGGATGCGGGTGCTGCCCGGTGTCTGGGGCGAGCCCCTGGGGGAGACCGAGCGAGGCACGGCGGTGGCGGTGGACGCGGAACTATTGCTGTCGGCAACCAAGGAGCTTTTGCGACAGTTGGAGGAGGTGCACTAATGAGCAAGACCAACGCGGCGGCGCCCACGGGGGCAGCGCTGCGCAACATCTTTGCGCCGCAGGCCCTGCGGTTCGGACCGCGGGACCTGGCCCTCGGCGAGCGGTGGGCGCGGGCTTACGCAGTGCTAAACTTCCCGCCCAAGGTGCCACCGGCGTGGCTCGCCCACGCGGCGAACCTGCCGGGCGTGACCCTGGCGGTGCACGGCAGTCCCACCGACCCCACCAACCTGACCATGAGCCTCACCCGGGCCATCTCCCGCACGGCGGGCACCCTGCACGCCGGGGGCAACGCCCTGCTTCTGCAGCGGGCGGAAGCGCAGTTAGCCGACGCGCAGACCCTGCTTCGCAAGATCGACCAGGAGCAGCAGGCCATATTCACCCTCACAGTGGTGCTCTTGGTTACGGCCACCAATGAGGCGGAGGGCCAGCGCCGGGCCAAGCGGGTGGAGGGGCTGCTGGCGGCGGCGGGGATGCGGGCGCGTCCCCTGGCCTTCCGCCAGGAGGCGGGTCTTTTGACCACAGGTCCGTGGGGCATCTGCCCCGAAGAGCTGCGGGGCGGCGCGCCGTTCCAGGTGCCCAGCGAGACGGTGGCGGCGGCGTTCCCCTTCAGCAGCGGCGGCATAAACCACGGGCGGGGCGTTCTGATAGGGCACGACGACGGCGGCGGGCTGGTCATGCTGGACCGCTGGAACCCCCCGGAGGAGAGCGGCGTCACCAACCGGAACTGGACCATCCTGGCCGGCTCTGGCGCGGGCAAGAGCCACACCACCACCCTGGCCATGATCCGGGAGTGGGCGCAGGGCGCCCGGGTGGTGGTGATCGACCCGGAGCGGGAGTACAGGCGGCTGTGCCACGCGCTGGGGGGCACCTGGGTGAACGCCGCCGGCGGCGAGGTGTGCATCAACCCGTTCGAGGCCTTGCCCCTGCCCCCGGACGTGGACGAGTTCGCGGACGAGGAGGAGGGGCAGACCGCCATAGCGCAGCAAATCCAGCGCGTGCGCACGTTCTTGAACCTGTACTTGCCGGAGTTGAGCGACATCCAGAAGGCGCTCCTGCGGCGGGCGATCCTGGCCGTGAACCAGGAGCGGGGCATCGAGCGCGACACGGACCCGGCCAGGGTGCCGCCGGGCGGGTGGCCCACCATCCGGGACCTGCACGCCCACTGCAAGGCGGCGGCTGCCGCCGGGGACGGAGCCTCCGAATGGGCCACCCTGGCCGCCCTGCTGGAGGACGCGGCCACTGGCCTTGACGCGAAGCTGTGGAGCGGGACGAAGAGCCCGCCCACGGACGTGGACTTCCTGGTTATCGACATTCACGACCTGGAGGGCGCCGAGGACCAGGTGCAGCGGGCGCAGTACTTCTCCGCGCTCGGGTACGCATGGGATATCATCCGGCAAGACCGCGGCGAGCGGAAGCTGCTCGTCGTGGACGAGGCCTGGATGCTGGTGGACCCCAAGGTCCCCCAAGCATTGTCGTTTCTCAAGAAAATGAGCAAGCGCATCCGCAAGTACAACGGTAGTTTGAATGTCGTGACCCAGAACCCTATCGACTTTCTGCACGCGGAGGTCGCCAGGGAGGGCGAGCCGGTGTTGGCCAACGCCTCCACGCGGCTGCTGCTCCGCCAGGAAGCCAAGGACCTGCCCACGGTGGCGCAACTCTTCAGCTTGTCGGAGGCAGAACAGGACAAGTTGGCCAGCGCCAGGGTAGGCGAAGGCCTCTTGATCGCGGGCAACAGCCGGGCATGGGTCACTGTGGACACCATGCCGCATGAGGCGAGGCTCATGCACGGGAGGTGACGCGGGGTGAGCCACCTGTATCTGCTGTACCGACTGGGATACCTGATATACGACCTGGTGACCTTCGGCCGACACCCCTGGGTGTCGGCCTTCTGGCTTGCCATGGGGATAGCGGCCCTGGTGGTGTATGGCCGCCGGGGCAAGGGGAGGAGGCGATAGCGTGTCCGAACGATCCATGCTGGAGGAGCTGCTTTGGCAGGAGGGCAAGCGGCGGGTCGGCCAGGCGGTGTGGGCCGTGCTGGGGGTCACGGGCGGGCTGGTGCTGTTCGTCGTGATTTTCGTGGTGGGACTGGTGGCGTGGCTCAGCGGCGGTGTGCCCGGGGTGGCGACGTACCTGGGCAGTGCCGAGGCACGGCCTGTCACATGGCTGGGGCTGATCCAGGGCAGCAACTTCCCGAACGTGGTGGAGCTGGGCGACATGGGGGAGGAATCCGGCGGCAAGGCCACCGCCACGGATTATAACTGTTCCAACGGCCAGCCGGCTGGCATGATCCCGTGCAACCTGGCGTTCGGTCCCAACGTGCGGACCATGACGGTGGACGCGGGGCTAATGGAGATAAATAGCGGCACCCCGCCGCCCTGGCCGTCCACCCCGAAGTGGGCCCGGGTATTCGGGGGCAAGAGCCCCTACAGCCCAGCGCCCAACATCCAGGAGGGAATCCGGGAACTAAACGCCGACGTGGCCACCTGCAACGGCTACCTGGAATATGGCTTGTCGGACTACAACACCGGTGCCTGCCAGTCCGCCAAAGGGCTGGCCTACGCTGCGTCGGTGCTGGGGTACATCCAGGCGTACCAGGCTGGCCCGGAGGTGTCGGCCTGGGCCACCGGAAACTACACGGGCCAGTCGGGTGGCTTTCTCTGGTGGCACTGGGGTGCCTACGTGTGGCGCCAGCCGTATGCGAACGCACCGACGTGGATCATGGCCCAGGGTAGCTTTGCGCTGCCCTGGCCAGCCGGAGCACCGCAAACGGTCCTTTGGGCGCCGGCGGTGCAGCACAAGCCTTGCGCCCCCAATTGCCCGCCGGTGACCTACTCTTGGACGCCGGCGAGCACGCCCACGATGGTGTGGCTGGGACCCCACCCGGGAAGCGGGGTGCCCATGAGCGAGGACCCGCCAGGGGCGCCGGTGGAGCCCGGGCAGCAGGTATGGGCGATCAAGGTGACCCAGCCCGGCACCTACACCATGACCGCGGAATGGAAATGGCAGACGTGCAGCGGCAAGCCGCCGACATGCGTATGGCACCGTCGGTATGCCACCAGCCAGGTGGTGGTGCTGCCCGCCAAGACCGGGTAGGCGCCGCTTGTAGGCACGGCCCGGAGCAGTAACACGATTCGGTTCCGACCGGCGCTGATCCGGGCGCTGCCGGGGCAATTCGTGTCACCGGCCCTGCACCAGAGGAGGTGGATCAAAGTGGCGAAACGCGGACGGCCCAGAGTGGAGGTTGCCACGGCGGAGTTGGCGGCGGCCAGGAGGGAGATCGAGGCAGGCAGGCTGTCCAAACGGCGGGCAGCCGCGGCGATGGGCATAGGAAGGGCCACGCTAGGGCGGCTCCTGCAGAATTTTGGACATACCCAGGAGGCGCGAAATGGTGCGAGCAGGTAGGATAATATACCCTTCCCCGGAGGTGAATAAGGAGGTCGAAACGACGTGGCGGGAATTCGCGCAGGCCAACGGCTACGAGGTGAGCGGGGAATGCGCCAACCAGGCCTCGAAACGCAGGGAGGTGAAACAACGACATGCTGGTGACGACGCTCCTGCCCCAGGGCCACCCCTGGCTGGACCAAGTGGCCACCGCCGGCCACGTGGTGGCTGATGACGGCCTGGACAACACCCAGGCGGCCGTGGACGTGCTGCTGGTAGACGCGGGAATGCTCCGGCAGCCCGGGAAGCTGGATGAGCTACGCCGGTTCCGGGTGGCCCACCCCCAAGCGCGGGCGCTCGTAAGCCACCCGGCGGATACCCGGCCCGGGGACCCGGTGCTGGCAGCGGTGGTCAGCCTGGGGGTGTACGACATAGCCCCGGAGACGGCGCGACTGAAGGAGGTGCTGGCCCGGCGGGCCACCTACGCCGATGCCGCCAGGTGGCACCACGGGGAAGTGGGGGGCGCCCCCGCCCTGGGGGCCAAGCCGCCCCGGAGGGGGCGGAAGGCTCTGCGGTGGGTGGCCGTGGCCCTGGGCGTGGCCCTTCTGGCCGGCGGAGGCGCCCTGGCGTACTGCAGCGGGCAGCTGCACCTGCATCTGCCCGTGCGCCACGCGGCGGCTGCCAAGGCCAAGCCCCAACGGCACAAGACCAAGCCGAAGACCACCGTGACGGTGCTTGCCAAGCCGGCCGCCGAGCCCCTGTCCCCGGAAGGCAAGCTGCCGCCGACCGCGGCAGCTGGCGCAGGCACGGCCACGGCCAAGTCCGCCGCGTGGCAAAACCCCAACAGTTCGGCAGTCACGGCCGCCACAGCGGTGCGCCTCCTGGCGGGAGGACATGCCCGCACGTTGGTGGCCCTGCTGGACTATCCGGGGAAGCCCGCCGACTACAGCGGCTGGGCGGCCAGGTCGTTCCCGCTCCTCCGGGGCGTCTCGGAGGCTACGGTCACCAAGGGCACCATCCGGCTCACGCACGAGGGGGTACGCGGAGCCACCGCCACCGTCCAGGCCGACCTGGAGGTGCTGGGTGTCGGGGGCAAGCCGCTCATGTCCGGTGCGCCGGCCACGTTCACCGTGGTCCTGACGCGCACCAGGGCTCTGGGCTGGCGGGTGGACGCGGTGACGACTGATGGAGTGGCCCCGGGGAAGCTCCTTGGAGTTTGAGAAGCGAGGTGGTGTTGAAATGCGCAGCAGACAGCCCGTCGGCCGCGCCGACCGGGAGCGGGGGCGCAAGGCCGAGGAGCGCGGCGGCGTGGTGGTGCAGTGGAACATACGCGAGATGGTGGCTGCCCTGGAGACGAGCCCAGAAGTGCGGCAACTGCTGGCCGCCATGATGGCCCGGGGCAGCGAGGAGCTGGAGCGGCGGGTGGCGCGGCTGGAGGAACGTTCGGGGATTCCCCGCACGCGCTGAGACGGAAAGGAGGAGCTGTAGGGTGAGAGTAGCGGTGGATGTGGGGCACGGCTGGGTCAAGGCGGTGGCAAGCGACGGGCGCCGGGAGATGTTCCCGGCGCTTCTGGCGCCTGAACCCGCTGGCCTGGACCTAGGCCCCCTGGGGAACGGCGTGCATTGGGTGGTGGTGCGGGAGACCGGTCGGGAAGAGAAGTACCTGATGGGCGAGGCGGCCAGCCGGCTGGCCACGCACAACTGGACCCAGGACAAGGCGGCCGACCCGGCCACCCTGGCCCTGGTGCTGGCGGCAACGGCCATGCTGGACGCGCAGGCGCCCCTGGAACTTGCCGTGGGGCTGCCCCTGTCCTGGTTTGGGCGGCAGCGCGAGGCGCTGCGGCAGGCGCTTTGGGGGCGGCAGGCCAGCGTCCGGGTCGCCGGCCGGGAGGCAAGTATAGCCTGCGAGCGCGTGGTGGTATGCCCGCAGGGGGTGGGTGCGGCGGTGCACGCGCTCCAGGCGGGGGCCATCGGTGAGCCGGGGTATCACCTGGTGGTGGACGTGGGATACCGCACCACCGACTGGCTGGTGGTGGAGGTGGACCGCGACGGCGCGCCGCATGGGCTGGCGGACCTGGCCGGCACGGTGGAGCAGGGTATCCATGACGTGCACCTGGCGACGGCCCGGGGCCTGGAGGCCGACACCGGGGTATCCTTCCGGGAGGCCGAACTGGCCGGTGCCACGGTGGTGGCGCACGGGCGCGAGGTGGATCTGACCCCCTACCGTGACGCTCCCCTGGCCGGCCTGACGGACGAGATTGCCCGCACGGTGCATGTCCGCATGGGGGACATGGTGCCGAAGCTGCGCACCGTGCTGCTGGCCGGCGGTGGCGGGCAGGAGCTGGCCCCGCGCTTGCGCATAGGGCAGGCACCCCACCGGGTGGTGCCCGAGCCGATGTGGGCCAACGCCCTGGGCTTCCTGCGGATGCTGGGATGCTAGCCGAAGAACTGACCGCCATGGGCCGAGACACCCTGGCCTATTTGGAATGCCACCTCAACGAGGCGCATCAGAGCCTGTGGACCTGCGCGGCAAACGCTCCCGAGGAGGCATCGACCCTGCGCCGCGACCTGGCCCGCCTGGTGGAAGCGGTGGGTGCCTGTCTGTCCTTGATCGAACGGAGCCGGCGGGAGGCGTAATACCGAAGGAAGCCGTATGGGAACAGGGCTCGTGGGCTGTTTGGCAGCGCCAAGTAATACCGCAAGGGCCAGGACGGTAATACTGCTCCGGCCCTTGTGCTGTGCGGGTTTGGGGCAGTTTCGTTGGCAAAGGTAATACCGCCCCGGCTCCAAGGCCGACAGCGGTATTACTGGAACGCTCCGTATAGGCGGGAAAACCGCTCTGGGAGCGGTCTGGAGGGGTAATACCGTGACCATAACCGTGAAGGTAAACGAGGCCGTGGACTCGGATTTAGCCAAGGTGCTGGCCGCGATGCCACCTGGCCAGCGGGGCGAGATGGTGCGCCGTGCGCTGCGGCACTACCTGCTGCCGGGCGGGTACGTGGACCTGATGGCGAAGGTGGACCAACTGCTGAGCCAGGGCCGCGGCCCCTCGTGTGGGGTAGGCCGGGAGGGGACTGATGCGTCAAGCTTGGGGACCCTGCTAAGGGACTTTGGGGTGGGATAGAGCACCGGAAGGGAGGTTGTGTGATGGATGACCGAACGCTGCTAATTGATGATCCTGCGCTGCAACACAGGTTCGTGTCGTTCCCTCGATCTGTGCTCCTCGCGGCCACCCTGTCCGCCGGTGCCAGGCTCCTCTATGCGATCCTGATGGACTTCGCGTGGCAGAAGGCACAAGCATGGCCTGGCCAGGAGCGTTTATGCGAACTCATGGGGGTCTCCGAAAAGACGCTACGGATGTACCTCCAGGAACTGTACGCAGCGAAACTCCTGTCCGCCAAGCGTCGAGGCCGGGGTTTGACGAACATCTACCACTTGCTGCCTCTCGGGAAGTCACGCTTAGAGCCGGCCCAGAACGGGAAAAAGTCCCGTTCTAGAACGGGAAATCCTCCCGTTCTAGAACGGGAGAAAATACCGCCTAACATAGACGAAGTTAAATTAGACAAAGGGGAAGCAGCAGCAAGGATAGATTCCCGCACTTCGAAAGAGCCGGAACCGGATGCTGCTGCTGCCACCTCCCTCGCCCAAGCCATGGTGGACGCGGGGGTGGACGCCCCGGTGGCTAAGCGGCTGGCTGCTGAGTACCCCGGGGAAGTCGTCACGCGGCAGCTCGAATACCTTCCCCACCGCACTGCTGCTGATCCGGCGGCGCTGCTGGTGAAGGCTATCCAGGGCGACTGGCCGGACCCTCGGTTGCGCCACGCCCGCGGACGGAGGCCACGGGTGGCAAGTCAGGCAGCCTACCGTCCGAGCGAGGTGGACTGGGAACACGAACCAGGCCTGTGATGTAGTGCATACTATTACCTGAAACAGAACCTATAATACAATTAGGCATTTGTCCTAGTTATGTCGGCACCTTTCTTTTAGCCATGCGGTCAATTTGCCAACAACATAAATACTCCTAGCCTCATCTACATTTAAGTTACCCCCAATTAACTGAGCAAATTGAACCGTATGCACCGACTGAACAGCCGTACATCCAGCAGAACTTAATAAAGCCATGATTTCCTTCGTAGATCCATATGGCGGCCAGCGAAGAATATCCCCAGCATTTATCCCGCACACCCTCGCGAGCGCCGACGCCGGGTAAATATTTTCTAGTGCGCGGTGCTCCTTATCTATAAAGCAAGACAGTCCACAGTCACTACATTTTGCCGCATACTCTTTACGCATAGCTGCTTCTGAGTCGGCTGCATTGTGAACACCACTAATTTCGCTATCCAAAACAATGGCAATGTTAGGATGGAGGCTAACTAGTTCTTCTGGAGGCATATATTTCAATATGCCACCGCCAGTAAGCGGAAGCAATAAAACGTCAGGTAATAACCGCCTAATAAAGGCATCCTTTTCGGCAATTTTTTGAAGAGCCAATTTGTAAAACACGGTGTCCATAGCACCCTCAGTAAATATGGCTGCCTTTGAGGACAAGAGTTCGTGTACTTCCACTCCTATAGCGGCCAAGGCATCATTGGTCTTGCAAACATCAATATTCCGTGCGTTTGATGACATTGTGTTTTCATCATAATCCAAAACCACTACTGCATCGTCCTTACCAAGGGACGATAAGATAAAGGGCGAGTGGGTAGCAATGATCCATTGAATATTGTCGTAACGACACGATATCGTGGCAATATATTGCATTAGCCGTTTTCGGAGCGCTGGATGGAGGTCACTTTCTGGTTCATCAAAGCACACAACGATGTTTTCTTTCAGGTCTTGTCTTTCGAGTTGCATCAAGCGCCCTATGATATACAATGTGTTGGCAACCCCTGCACCGCAGTTAGATAAAGGAATACTGCGACCAGATCTCCTGTCGATAAATATATCCTTCGGTGGGCTGATAGCGGTGCGCACGGCAATTGCTTCTATGCCTGGAAATAATACCTGCATATCCTTAAGAAAAGGCTTATATTCCCTTTGACGCCTATCATTGTCTTGCGTCATTGATTGAATGTAGTGCATCAGTTGCTGCGGAGTTTCGCTCAAATTTGCCGCAATAGCCGCTGCATGGTCCATGCTGGAACTAACATCGCGATATTCTGTGACTCTAAGGGCAGGTATGAATGGAGAATACACTTTGAGTTTGGAAATTGCGTTTGCATACCGATCAATATGCCCACGAGTTGCCTTAAATCCCTCAACTGCTGATTCAAGAGAATGCAAGCGCCTCGAAAACTCTTTGCGGTCTAAGGGCACTTGTGGCTTATAAGTAGGGTTGTTAAGGTCTTATAGGGTATTTAGGTAGACTACCAAAGGAACCATGTTCTTGTTATGATCATTATATAATCCCATCCACTCATTGTTGTTCTCAGTATGAAGTTCTCTGTCACTAAGTTCCACGTCCAAGTATATTGTTCCTAAATTAGGCAACTGCTCTTGCTTTTGGTTTTGTGGCCTGTTCGGAATTCCGAGATGCGTTGTTGTCCAGCGTGCCCCATTAATATCACTCTCAGACATAGTTCTTAATATGCCGTTAATTGCCAACAAGATACTCGTGTTTCCTGAATCATTTGGTCCTATAATAACATTGATACGCCTTCCGAGAGAGAATTCAAGTGGGCGTTTAAATAATCTAAATTGGTCTATGCGGACCTTTCTCACGTACATCTGGCAACACTCCCATTTAAGATATATGAATATGCCAAGAACGCTGTCGTTATCTTTCCCGGATATGCCTGACCAGACAACTCAGCCTGGCATGGAAGCCGGGGTAACTTGTCGATCTCGGCACGAGGCTCACACGTGGATCGACGGGAGTAGGGACAGGAAGCGGCGGGATGCAGAGGCGAAAGCAGCGGGAACCGGCGTTCCGGCGACGCCAATATTTGCCGGCTGACTTATCTGATCACGCATATTCCCGGATATATTCGTCGCGCTTGAGATGTTACTTGGTTAGCAATGGTTATCCCTACATGGTACTCGACCAGAGACAAACTCCCCTTTGCCGCGCCACGTGCGTTCTTCCAGGGTCGTCTTTGCACAGATGTCCTTGCCGGCCTCCTCCAACTCCTCCACAAGGCGCATGCGTTCCGCATAGGGCAAGGGCTCCAGCGCCTCCTGGAAGGCGCCCGTTCCCCGGAGAACGAACTGCACGAAGGACATGGCATCCTCGGCCACCAGCGCCGCCTCGCAGGGGACAGTCTCCACCTCCACAAGACCGGCAGTCTGCATGAGGGTCGCCGCCTCTCCGGGCTGGTTTCCCATCGTCTGCTGAGAGAGGCCGCGCTTCTGTGCTACGCGGAACACCGGCTCGAACCAAATGGGCAGCACCGGCATCATGGCGGCGTCCTGCTTCATCCCCACCGCCATCGCTACCGTTCCACCTGGCTTCACCACCCGGCATATCTCCCGTACGGCACGGGGGGCATCGGTGAAGTGCAAGAAGGCGAAGCCCACAGCCTCGTCAAAAGAAGCATCCGGGAAGGGAAGGACCTCTGCGGAAGCCTGCACGAACTCAACGTTGGCCACCCCCATCCGAGTTGCCTTGGCCCTGGCGGCGGCTAGCATGTTGACCGAAGGATCCGTGGCCACCACCTGGCCACCCGGAAGGAGGCGACGGAAAAGTCTGCAGTTGAGCGTCATGCGTCCCGTGCCGCAGCCCAACTCCAAGATTGACATGCCGGGTTCTATTCCACAAAAGTCCAAGAAGCGCTCTGTATGTGTTGCAAAGGAGGAAGCAACACGGTTGAAGAGGTCATCATATTCCTGCACCTCGTTAAAGAGGGCCAGGTGCTGCTGCTGAAGCCGCCAGGACATCTCACCCGAGTCCACCAAGATGCGCCGTATCTCCTGGTATACCCTCCGGCCCTGCGGGGTGAGGAGCACGCACCACTCCTCCGGGCACGGCTGTCGGACATCCACATGGCCCAGCAGTTGGCTGAGGTTCAGTTCCTCATCCAGGGCGTAGCGGATCCAAGGCCGGTGGAAGGTGCCGAAACGGAAGTCCTTCTCCTTGATCCGGCCGTAGTGCAGCAGTGCACCGTAACTCTCATACGCCGTCAGAAGCCAGTACAGCCCGACTGGGGAATTGATGCCATCCCGTTCGGCGGCGATGAAAGCCTCCAGCCGCTTGACGGCTCCCATAGCCTCCTCCTCGTCCACTTCCAGGTTGCCCTTGGCCCTGTTGGCAAGAAACAAGGCCGTGGATGCCAGCAGTTCATGGAAGGCCGTGGTGAGGTACCGGGACGACAGCCTGTAGCTGGGGAACACCTTGCCATTGGCCTGCTCCGTGAGATATCCCACCTCCCGTTCGATGATACCCAGGGCCTCCGGCTCGAAACTCTCCTCGCGCCGGCCGGCGAGCCACGTGTCCATGACCACCTCAGCGGCGATGGCCCGCCGGATCATCTCCACCGTGTCAGGATTGCCGAGCCTTGCCTCAAAAGCAGCGATCAGCCGGGCTTTGGCTGCTTCGGACTGTGCACCCATAGAGATGGCCTCCTTCATGAAACAGGTCAGGAGGGATTTCGGTATCGCTCCTCAAATTTCCTCCCTAAACGAAAGGAGAAGACAGATGCCAAGAACAACAAAACGGTATCCTGTGGCTTGTCACCTGGCCTTGGACGCCGAGACGACCGATACCTTGCGGTCCCTGGCCGCACGCCGGGGGGAAACGCTGGCTGAAGTGGCTAGGCGGCTGCTGCGGCGCGGCCTGGATTTGGAGGCGGCTTCTGACGGGAAGGCCGCAGTGGAAGCCATTGTGCGTCGCGTCCTACGGCAGGAGTTGCAGCAAACCCGGGATCTGGCGTTTCGTGGAGCCTTCGAGGCAGCCGTCAACCAGCTGGTGCTGAAGGCTCTGTTCCAGGCGGTGCGCAAGGAGGTGCCCGTTAGCTTGGCCGACATAGAGCACGGCATCGGTGAAGCAAGGGCAGCCGTTGCGCAGATGTTCCGGCATCGCATCGACATCCCTGACGAGTTATCCGCCGACCCAGATTACGACGAACAGGGGTAGGCCCTAAAACATCCCAATGCAAAGGCCCCGGCGGGCATGCAGTACCTCCGCCGGGGCCTGGTAAATGCACTGGTGCAGCTTGGGCTACCTCTGGAGGTACAGGGAAAAACCCAGGCGCACCAAGGCGCGAAGGCGAACGCGATACCCCAAGAGGTATCGTCAAAAGAAAAGAGGTACAGCTTAAAACCTTACTCCCAAGCGGCATTGCCGCTTGTGTGATACCTCTCCTTATCCTGCCCCCCTCTCCCACCCCTGTCCAAATCCACATTCCCTGCCCCATTGTTCCCTCGGGAAAATCCTCCGATGCGGTCCTTCGTTGAAGGATTCCTGAGCATGGTGTAGAAATACTGGACAAGAACTAGGAGGGATCGGCCTCCAATTTGTACCTTGGAAAATTGAAGACCAACCCAACGTCCGAGTGATTCTGAAGTGGTCGATTAGCGGAAAACGAGCTAGGAAGAGCTAGGGCGAGCAATCGGGAACATGACGGAGCTATGGCGAATCGGCGATTCGGCCTTGGGTTTACATAAGGGGGTGTTTTTTGGGAGATATTTGCTGTACCGCGGAAATGGCCTCACGGAGCCGCCTGGGAAGCGGCTTCGTGGGGGGTACAGTCAGAATCCATGCCCCGAATCGAAGGGGATTGAGACGGCCTCCAGGGCGGCCGCCACGGCCCGCCCTAGTGCGGTGTCAGAATCCATGCCCCGAATCGAAGGGGATTGAGACCGGAGCGTGGTGCGAATTCCTTGGTCGTATATAACGTCAGAATCCATGCCCCGAATCGAAGGGGATTGAGACAGGATCCGGGAGGTCCTGCAGGAGATGGAGCATCTCCTGGTCAGAATCCATGCCCCGAATCGAAGGGGATTGAGACCCAGCCTCGTAAATCACCACCAACCTCCTCCCCCGAAGTCAGAATCCATGCCCCGAATCGAAGGGGATTGAGACCGGGTTGAGCTTTGGGCGATCACTCCCGCCATTTCGGTCAGAATCCATGCCCCGAATCGAAGGGGATTGAGACGCCAGCTCGGGAGCCTGGGCGATCTGCCACAGGCCCTGTCAGAATCCATGCCCCGAATCGAAGGGGATTGAGACCCCTGCCCATTGCAGGCGGCAATGGTCAGCCAATTCCCCGTCAGAATCCATGCCCCGAATCGAAGGGGATTGAGACGAAATATCTGATACCAGCGATAACGTTCTTTATTTGTCAGAATCCATGCCCCGAATCGAAGGGGATTGAGACAACCTATACCGCTTCACCGCATATACCCCTAACGTCCCCGTCAGAATCCATGCCCCGAATCGAAGGGGATTGAGACCCACTGCTGACCCGGCGGAGAAAAAAGCCGCCCCCGATGGGGCGGCTTCCTGTTTCCCGGACATGACGTGGTGCTGCCCGGGCTGGCCGCGAATGGCCTGTGGCGGGATGT
>JAJZIM010000103.1 GCA_021810565.1 Bacillota bacterium | reverse complement strand
CGGCCTCCGGGACGAACTCGAACAGCTCGGAGGTGAGCCAGACGGCCTGCCTGCCCGTCTTGGTCTTGTGCTTGGGACGTCCGCCCAGACCCGCGAAAAACCGGGCGTAGGCTTGTCGTCAGAGCGTGGCGCCGTTTCGCAGCACCTGGGACGGCACCTCGCGAAGGAACGCCGTGTCTTCGGTGATGAACCGGCTGTACTCCTGGTCGATCGGCACGGACATCCCCGCCAGGGCGACCAACCGCCGCTGGAATTTCCGGTAGTAGCGGTCCTCCTGCACCTTGGCGTTGTAGATCAGTCGCTGGCAGCCGATCCACCGCAGCAGAATCCGCTCCTGCTCCCTGTCGGGATACAGGCGGAACCGGTAGCCGCCCGGCATCGGCCTCACCTCCTTGCGCCCTTGCTGAAAATATCATATCATTAGGCCACTATGAGCACCACGGAGAAATGATATCTGCATCGCACGCCGTATATGCCCTTAGGTTACATATCGTCTTTGTCACCGAATAACGTCGAAAGGCCTTAACCCCGGAAATACTGGAAGCACTACGGGAGGCATTCGTAGAGATCTTGGAACATTGGCGCTGTGCCTTGATCGAATTCGGTGGGGAAGCCGACCATGTCCATCTCTTGGTGGGCATCCATCCGGCCCTGAACATCGCGACGCTCATCAACAACCTCAAGTCGGCCTCATCCCGCCGTGTGCGAAACCGGTTCCCTGACCATCTTCGGAATTTCTACAGGAAACCATACTTTTGGCACCGTGCGTATTACGTGGGTAGCGTTGGGAACGCCTCGCTGGATGCCGTGAAACGCTATGTGGAGGCGCAGGGAACCCGAGAAAAGTCCCGGAAGGCAACCCGGAGACCACCGCCCGCTTGACCCCCTCCCAGCTGCGCCTGGGAAGGGGAATGCGCGGGCGTCATGTTCAGGCTCCTCAATTAGAGCTTGGTCATGGCCAAGGCAAGTGGTTCGGAAGGAACATCTCTTGCCTAATGCTCATGTTTTCTAGGCAAAGACTACGGGTCATCCTCGGGGATTTATGGAGTTAGGGTCTTAGTCGGGAGGGCCTGTTCCCCACTTGGACAATGCTCAGGGTTATCCTGTTGAATTTGCTTGATGACATGGTGTATTCGGTTAATGGTTGGTGCGCTACCTTCAACCTTATCGCGGTTTACCAAGACGAAGAGAACATATTGGTTTAAACTGACCCCTTCCTGCTTGGCATCGATGACTAGATCGCGGTGCAAGGTCTTAGGAAGCCTAACGGTGAATTTACCGCTGGCAACGGGATGCCGACCGGAGGCCAGAGGAATGGTTTCACCCATGGAAACTGCGGCTTCCAACCATGCTTTCTTGGCATCTTCCAACAGGGCCAAGGCTTCTTCCTTTGTATCGCCAACTCCCATGCATCCCTTAAGCATGGGAATCTCGGCTACCCAACACTTGGACCCGTCCTGCTCGGTTTCCAATGCCAAGGTGATGGGATATTCCAGTTCGCTCCACCGCTTCACATCGATATTCATCATATGTCCTCCATCTCCAGCAATCTATCAATAAGTTCGATGGCTTGCCGCACGTAGGGCGGTTTCACCGGATCGTGCCGAGGTATCGTCAGGTGTCGACCGGGCAAGCATCGGTGGGAAAACACATAATGAGAACCACCGGATGGAGCACGTTCTGCGAAATCGAAATGCTGAAGAAGAGCTTCGAGGTCGTCGAACGATACCCCGATGGGATTATTGCTAAGCCGTGCCAATATCCTATCCCATTTCCCCACCGGCCCGCCTCCGCATTTCCTATTCCCCTTGCCACCATATATGATACCGGACATCCCCGATTTGGTCAAGGTTCTTGGCCTCCCCGGCGCGGTGCGCAGAAAGTTTCTCGTCGGGTTTGCCCGCCGCCCGGCTTGGCGCCGGAGGTGGTGAGCGACCGCCGAGCTTCCCGCCCGGACCTTTGCCCCCGACCCGGGACCGCAAGCGATTCCTGTTCATCGCTGGCACACAGCTGCGCCGACGGAGGGATCGCCATGTCCTGGCGACGGTGTGCGCCAACGATCCGGCCCTGATGTACCGGCCCGGGTGCGGCTGCGTCCCCCGCCGGGAGGTGTTCCTGCGGCCGCCGAAGCACCTGCTGCTGCCCCCCGGCACGGGGCTGCCGGACCAGGGGAGATTTTTTTGCCGCGGCAAGCGTTCCGGCTGGCGACGGTAGGGGCGGCCTTAGGGGACGTCGCTCAAACCGGGGCGGCAGAGGGAACTTTCCGTGAGCTTCCGGAGGGCGGCCGGACGGCGAAACCCCGGTTCGGCCCGTGGGAAGGGGCAAGGATCGGGGATCCTGCGCACGAAGCGGCTGCGCGAAACGGGTGCCCCGTGAAGCCTCGCCCGTCGCCGATGTTCCGGATGTGAGCGTGCCCGCCCAGCGCCTGTGCGGCTAGCGCTTTCCGTGGGCCAGCAGGTACAGGGACGGGTCGGTGAAGTGGCGTACGGTGCGGGTGAAGCGGGCCAGGTGGGACCAGCGGACGCGTCCGGAAAGGATGAGCCCGCCGGTGCGCAAGAGGCTGGACATGGCGTAGCCGCTTCGCGCGTAGGCGGAAAGATACAGGCGGGACAGCTCCCGGTAGAACTCGGGCAGGGGCAGCCGGGTGGGCACCACGGCGTGCAAAAGGTCGAACAGCTCTCGGTTGGCCGTGGTGATGTGGTCCTTGAGCTGCTGGGCCAACTCCGTTCCCGGCAGGGGGGTCAGCACGGAGAAATAGGGCTGGCGGATGCCCAGCCGGTGCACGTACTCGCGCAGGCGCCGGAAATCCGGCGCCGCGTAGTCGGGATCCACGATGAAGGAGGCCCACACCCCCACGCCGCGCCGGTGCAAAAGGTGCAGGGCCCGCTCGTTGTTCTCCACCGAG
This sequence comes from Bacillota bacterium, assembly GCA_021810565.1. Taxonomy (GTDB): domain Bacteria; phylum Bacillota; class Sulfobacillia; order JAJZIM01; family JAJZIM01; genus JAJZIM01. Next base: position 5,310 of record JAJZIM010000103.1, on the reverse strand, counting down.
TTGCGCTTGTTGACCGCGGCCATCCCCGCCGGGTCGATCTTCTCGAAGCCGATGAAGACCGCCTCCAGGCCCACGGCCTGCCAGGCGTCGATCACTTCCGGATGACGCACCAGGGTATCGGAGCGGGCCTGGAACATGAAGCGCTTGCGGATCCCCGCCTGGCGGACCAGGGCGGCGATCTTTTCGGCCCGCTCCACGTCCAGGAGGAAATTGTCGTCGGTGAGGAACACCTGCTCCTCCGCTACGTCTGCCAGCTCGGCCAACACCCGAGCGGGGGACTTGGCTCGGATGCGTCGGCCGTAGAACTTCCACACGCTGCAGAAGTTGCAGTCGTAGGGGCAGCCGCGGGCCGTCTCCAGGGTGGCCAGAGGCTGGCGCAGGGCCAGATGGTAGCGGTGGCGGTAGGGCTTGGAGAGGCTGCGGTCCGGGGCTGGCAGATCGTCCAGACGGGCGGCCTGGGGCCGGAAGGGGGTGGTGAGTTGGCCCTCTGGACGGTTCAGGGCCAGTCCCGCCACCCGCCGCGGGTCGTCCCCTGCCGCGAGGCACTCCATCAGGTCGGCCACGGTGCGCTCTCCCTCGCCCAGGACCACGGCGTCCACGGCCGGATCCTGAAAGTCCGCCGGGGAGAGGGAAGCGTGGTGGCCACCCACGAAGACGAAGGGGACCCCCGCCGCCTTGAGGCGCCGGGCGGCGTCCAAGGCGGCGTAGGTGTCCACGGTGAAGGAGCAGCTCACCCCCGCCGCGCGCGGGGCGAAGTCGGCGGCGATGGCCTCGAGCCGGGGCAGGTCCTCCAGGTCCAAGAGCCGCGTCTCGTGTCCGGTCAGGCTGGCGCCGATGAGTTCCAGGCCGAGGGGCTCCAGCAGGATGAAGTCGTAGAAGCCGAGCTCGCTCTCATGCCGGGGCTGGACCAGGAGGATGCGCATCCTCAGTCCGCCCCCATCTGCTGTCGGTCGCGCTCCGCCCACACGGCCTGGATCAGGTCGGCGGGCACGTCGGGGTGGGCCCCCGGGGTGCGGGCCTGGCGCTCGCGCAGCCGCTCCGCCCACAGCCCGTCGGCCACCTTGCCCCACGCCGCGGCGCGCTCGTCCAGGGTGCGGGCCGCCTCGCCGGTCAACAGCTCCGCCACCCCGGCGTGGGTGGGGTGGGCGCCCGCCTCGGCCACGATCTCCCGCAGGGCCTGGGGCCGGTCGATGATGGGGCAGGGGCGCAGCATGTTCTCGTACATGGGCTGGCGTTCTTGGTAGGCGCGGAAGAAGGGGGAGGTGATGGCCTCGCGCAGGCTCTTCTCCTTGATGTTGTCCACGGCGAAATGCACGAAGGCGCAGGGTTCCACCTCGCCCTTGGCGTTGATGTGCAGGTAGCGCCTGCCTCCGGCGATGCACCCGCCGGTAAGATCCCCGTCGTTCCAGAAGTCGGCGATCTGGAGGGGCAGGGTGCGCCGCACCTCCCGCACCCGCCGGGTGAGGTAGCCGCGCTGCTCGGGGGTGATCATGCGGTCCAGATCCACGTCCTTGCCCACCGGGATGTAGTGGAAGGACCACCCGTACAGCACGCCCTTGCCGATGAGGAAATGGAGGAACTCGTCGGAGAAGAGGGTCTCGGCGTTCTGCCGGGTCACGGTGAGGCTGACGCCGAAGGCTACTCCCCGCTCATGCAGCAGGTCCATGGCCCGCATCACCCGGTTCCAGGTTCCCTGGCCCCGCCGCTCGTCGGTGGCCTCCTCGAAGCCCTCCAGGCTGATGGCGGGGGACACGTTGCCGAGTTCGGCCAGACGGTCGGCGAAGGTCTCGTCGATCAAGGTGCCGTTGGTGTAGAACATGAAGACCACGTCGCGATGGCGCTCCACCACGTCGAAGAAGTGTTTGTAGGCGGTGGGTTCGCCGCCGGACATGGCGATGAAATAGATGCCCATATCCTTGGCTTCGCGGATCACCCGGTCCACCAACTCCGGCGGCAGGGTGTCGGCCTTGGAGTACTTGCCGGCCCAGCAGCCGGTGCAGGCCAGGTTGCAGGCGCTGGTGGGGTCGATCAGGATCAGGTGGGGTATCTGCATCCCCACTTGGGCGGCCAGCCGGCGCTGCTGCGGCACCCCGAAGAGCAAGGAGTTGAAGAAGTAATTCACCAGCAGGCGCTGCTGCACGTTGGGCGACAGCTCGGTGAAGAGCCGGTGCACGAACTGGCGCACCGCCTCGTTCTCCCGGATGGCCGTGCGCACCCGCCGGACGTCGTCCTTCTGGCCGGGCAGGGGGGCCACCTTCTCCGCCAGGTCCAACAGCCGCCCCAGGTTGCGTTCGGGGTCCCTTCGGATGTAGCCAAGACCCTGCTTGAGCACCTGGGCTCCCACGAAGCGCTTGGCCACGATCAGGTTGTCCATGCGTAAACTCCAAACCGCCACGACGCACCACATCCCCTCTCTATTTATTGGCTGTTTTCGATGGACCTTGTTCCTGGTGCCCCCGGGATACCCTTCCACTCACCACCTCCTCCGGGTCCAGAGGCCTCTCGCCTTTGTTTGAAGATAGCACAAATTCACCCTCGCGTAAAGGTGGGTGTTGCGGGCGCTTCATGCCAAGCTCAGGATGAAATTAGCGTGAAAGTGGCCCCGCATCCCTTGTCTTTTGGCCCTTGCAACCCTAAAATGTGAGGCGGGATTGCATGAAGGACCCGGCGACGAAGCAGAATATTTGATGCGGAACCAAACGGGGGGAGGCCCTTTCAGGTGTGCGGCATCTACGGAGCGGCGGGCCCGGTACCGGCCAAGCTCTTGGCGGACCGGGTGCGGCGGATGGGGGACGAGTTGGGGCACCGGGGCCCCGACGACCGCGGCAGCTGGGCCGCTTCCGGGGTGGCCTTGGGGATGCGCCGCCTAGCCATCATCGACGTGGCGGGGGGCCACCAACCCATGGCCAACGAGGACCGGACCTTGTGGCTGGTGTACAACGGCGAGATATATAACCATATGCAGCTGCGGGGAGAGCTTCGCCGCCGGGGGCACCGCTTTCGCACCCACGCCGACACGGAGGTTATCCTGCACCTCTACGAGGAGTTGGGGGAGGCCTGCGTGGAGCGGCTGCGGGGCGTCTTCGCCTTCGCCCTGTGGGACGACCGGCGCGGCCAGCTGCTGCTGGCCCGGGACCGCCTGGGGGTGAAGCCGCTGTACCTGTACCGGCAGCACGACACCCTCTATTTCGCCTCGGAGGCGAAAGCCTTCTGGACCATCCCTCAGGTGCGGCCCGCCGTGGACCGGGAGGCCCTCCACTATTTCCTGACCTTCCGCTATGTGCCCGCGCCCCGCACCCTCTTTCAGGGGGTGGAGAAGCTGCTGCCGGGCCACACCCTCACCGTGCGGCAGGGGCGGGAAACCCTCCGGGAATATTGGGACCTGCCCATGGGCGGGGAGACCGAGACGGCCGACGAGACGGAATATGCCGAGCGGTTGCGGGAGCTCTTGGAGGAGGCGGTGCGGCTGCGGCTCATGTCCGAGGTGCCGCTGGGGCTTTTCCTGAGCGGCGGGCTCGACTCCAGTTCGCTCTTGGCTTTGATGGAGCGCTCGGGCATGGACCGTATCGCCACCTTCTCCGTGGGCTTTGCCGGGGCGGGAGGCGGCGACCATCCGGATTACGGAGAGTTCGGCCAGGCGCGCTTCGTGGCGGAGCAGTTCCCCACCGCCCACCGGGAGCTGTTGGTCCACCCCGCCCAGGTGGCAGGCTCCCTGCCGTCCATGATCTGGCACCTGGACGAGCCCCTGGCGGATCCCACGGTGGTGCCCTTGGACTTCGTCTGCCGTTTGGCCCGGGAGCAGGTGACGGTGGCCCTCTCCGGGGAGGGAGCCGATGAGATCCTGGCCGGCTACGAGATCTATCGGGAACCTTCCGCCGTGCAGAACTTCCTGCGGCTGCCGCCGTTTGTGCGCCAGCGGATCATCGCGCCCCTCTTGGGGGCGCTACCCGAGGGGGTGCGGGGGCGCAATTTTCTATGGCGGGCTTCCCGGCCCCTGCCGGAGCGCTACTTCGGCGTGGGGTTCCTTTTCCCGGAGGCGGAGAAGGACAAGCTGTACGCGCCTGCCTTCCGGCGGGAGGATGACAACTGGGATCCGTGTTCCCTCACCCACCCCTATTACCAGCGGGTGCGCCACGCGGATCCGGTGAACCAGATGCTCTACTTCGACACCAAGGTGTGGCTGCCCGAGGACACGCTGCTGAAGGCGGACAAGATCAGCATGGCCCACTCCCTGGAGCTGCGGGTGCCCATGCTGGACCATCGGGTGGTGGAGTTCGCTGCGCGCTTGCCCTCGCACCTGAAGCTCAAGGGCAGCACCGGGAAATATCTCTTGCGCCTGGCCATGCGGGGGGTGCTGCCGGAGCGGGTGTTGCGCCGGCCCAAGATCGGCTTTCCCACCCCCATGACCCGCTGGCTGAGCCGGGAGTTTCGGAGCCTGGCCCAGGAGCTGCTCCTGGGGGAGCAGGCCCTGGACCGCGGCTATTTCGCGCCGGAGGCGCTGCGCAGCCTTTTGCGGCAGGATCCGGCCGCGCCGGGGGTGGGGAGGCGGGTCTACGCCCTGATGGTGCTGGAGCTTTGGCATCGGATCTTCATCGACGGGGAGTCCCAGGGGGAGATGTCCGGGCGCCTGGCCCAAGCGGCGGTCACGGGAGTCTGAGGCCGTCGGCCGCCAAGGGCCTCCCGACGGAGGACTTTCGCCTTGCGCCAAGCGGCTTGCGGAGTACGGCAAAGCAAGAAAGAGGTCAAAATAAGGGATGTTGGCCTTGGTGGCACGAGTGAGTAGCAAAGGACAAGTGGCGGTGCCCCGGGAGGCACGGCGCAAACTGCAGCTGAAGCCGGGAGACTCCGTGGTTTTCGTGGTGGACGACGGGGTGTCGCTTCAGTCCTATGCCGGCAGCCTGCACCAGTCGCGGGGTCTGGGGCGCGGCATCTGCGGCTCAATGGCGGAAGCGGTGGACCACCACGTCCACGAGGAGCGCGCCACCTGGGGAGGCGAATGAGGCAAGCTGGGCGGTCCGGCTTGGCATCGCGGTCGGTGACTGCCTTGGACCCGGCGGAGGATGTGGCTCCGTATGCGGAGCGGGTAGGGCGTTTTTGGAGGCTACCCCGGGCGGGTTCCAACTTTGCTCGGCGGCCCCGGCAGAGATGCTGGCCGGACCGGGGCGCCGCGGGCGCGAGGATCCGGCGCGGGAGTTGGAGCCCACATTCCGCACGTAAAATTTGGTAGCGAGCTCATTTATCTGTTGCGCCGCATGGGGTAGTATGGCGCAATGCTGCGACAGACGCTGGTATCCGAAGCTATCTTGCCAC
>JAJZIM010000102.1 GCA_021810565.1 Bacillota bacterium | reverse complement strand
GTTCCGTCGGGATAGCCCCGGATCAGCCCGGCGGCCTCGTCCTGCGCCACGGCCTGGACCGCCCAGGGAGCGATCCGCCCGCGGTCCCGAAAGCTGTCCACCCCCGGCCCGGAGAGCCCAGCCGCCTTGGCCAGAAGCACCGCCGCCTCCTCGCGGGTAACCGGCTCTTGCGGCGCGAAATCACCGCCACCCACCCCATGCACCAAGCCGGCTCCATAGGCCGCCAGCATCTCCTTGTAGTACCATGCCCCGGAAGCCACGTCCCGGAACGGGGATGCACCTTGGGCGGGCGCGAGCCCCAGGCTCTTCGCCAGCACGACCACGAACTGTGCCCGGGTGATGGGGTTGGTCGGCTGAAAAAGGCCGTCGGGATAGCCTCGGATCAGGTGATGCCCCAGCAAGAGGTCGATGGCCGGCCGCGCCCAGTATCCCTGCGGCAGGTCGGAGAAGCTGCGGGTGGCGGCAGCCGCCAGGAAGGACGTCCCCGCGATCCGCGCCGCCCCCGTCCCGACCTGGCCGTCGGCCCGTTCCAGGATCCCTCCAGCGTAGGACCAGGTGCCCCCCGGCTGCATGGCATATACCCCCATGCGCAGGGGATCCCGTCCTTGCAAAATCGTTGGCTGATATGCCAACTTCACCTGGGCCGGTTTGAGCAGGGCCACCCCTGCGTCGTGCACGGTGTAGGCCGCACCCGTCGGCAAGAGTCCGGACAGATCCGTCGGGGCCTGCTCCCGGTTCACCCAGATCTGAACCGTCTGGGTCAGCGCTCCCGGTGGCACCACCAAGGCGAAGCCGCCGCCCGGAGTGCGCAGGGTGCCTCCCGCCGGGCCGATGTCCGCCGATGCCTGTGCCGTGAAGGGCACCCCGGGGGAGACCCCGCCGTAGAGTGTGGGCGCCAGCACGGTGAAAGCGAAGGGATTGCTGGCCGCGCCGTTCACCGTCACCACCACCGGTCCGCTCCCCGCCCCTGAGGGCACCGTTACCTGCAGCAGATCCTGGCTCCAATACACCGCCTGGGCCACCGTCCCGTCGAAGGTCACCGCGCTTCCCGCCTGGGTCACGCCGAAATCGTTGCCCGAGATGGCCACCCGGGTGCCGGAATACCCGACGGCAGGCGTGACGGCGCTGATCTGCGGCGTGACCGTGAAGGACACCGGCCCCAGGGTGGGTCCCCCGTACACCTCCAGATACACCCCCACCGCGCCGGCGGGCAATTCTGGAACCACCGCCGTCACCGCGGTATCGCTCCAGGCGGTGGTCGCCGCCTGACCTCGTCCTAAATACACGGCTCCCGCCACCGTGCCGAAGCCCGCCCCCTGGAGAATGACCGTGCCGCCCTGCGGTCCCGCGGCTGGCGAGACCCCGCTCAGCACCGGGGCCGCCGTCACCTGAAACTCCACGACGTTGCCGGTGATGCCCCCCGCGGTGTACACGCTGACCGCCACCGTCCCCGGGGGCGCCCCCGCGGGCACGTCGAAGCTCACGGCTTGTGGACTCCAGGAGGTGGGCGCAACCTCGTCAGATCCAAAATACACCGTCCCCGCCACGGTGCCGAACCCGGTCCCGGCGAGTTGGACCGGCGTGCCGGGCGGCCCCGCCGCAGGGGTGATTCCGGTGATCCGCGGCGCCGCCTCCACCGTGAAGTTCAGGTAGTTGCTCTGAACGCCCTGGGCGTCGTACACGCTCACGGCCACCGTCCCAGGAAGGACATCCGGCGGCACTGTGGTGTTCACCTGTCCGCTCGTCCAGCTGGTGACCGGCGCGGCAACGTTTCCGAAGTACACGCTGCCCGCCGTGGTACCCAGGTTGGTTCCCTGGATCTGTACCGCCGCTCCCGGCAGGCCTTGATCAGGGCTCAAGCCGCTGATGTTGGGGGCGGTCCCAGCCAGGATCACGGCAAAAACGGTGAAGTGGGTAGTCTGCACCGTGGCCATCCCCCCCGACACCGTACCGCCGGGATCCCCCGCCTGGATGCCTGCTTCCCGCCATGCCTGGCTGCCCAGGTCATAGTACCAAACCTGGGCTGTGCCGGGCAAGGTGCCTGCCGGCAAGTTTACCGGGAACGACGCGGTGACCGGCTGGCTGAAACGCACCTCCACCGTCCAACCGGTAGCCGAGGTGGCCGCGAAATTGTAGGCGCTGGAGCCCACGAGATTCCTGCCCCCCGAGGGCGGCACCAGGCTGGAGGCCAAGGGAGTCGGGGCATCCAGCGCCCCGGTGAAGGGCATGCCCGCCGTCGTGGTCACGTAGGTGGCCGCAGGTACCGTCAGGAACGCCCCCTCGGCGGCCAAATGGATGGGCCGGCTCACTAGTCCGTTCTGAACGGCACCGACGTTGGCGGACAGGGGGCTTGCTATGTAGGCCAACTTGCCCAGGTACCCCACGTTCTGCCCAACGGCGTAGCTCCAGTAGTAGCCGATGTACCACACGTTGCCCTGACCGTCCACCGCCAAGCCATCTCCCCCTTCCCCCTCGGGCCAGGGGGCGATGGACAGCGGCGTCTTCCAGGTGGAGAAGCTTCCCGTTCCCGGGTCGTATTCCCCAATGGTCTGGTTGCCCGCGTCGGTATAGAAGACATTGCCCGCGCCGTCCACGGCAAGGGAGCTGGGAAAGCTGCCCGAGGAGGCGGGTACCTGGTGCTCCGAAAGCCCAGGGTCATTACCGGGAGATGCGCCAGGCACGGCGACCGCCGGATCCAACTGGGCGATGTACCCGGTGTTTCCACCGTTGGATGCGCACCCGGTGCAGTTCTCGGTGAACCACACATCCCCCGCCGGATCGATGCTGATCTGCTCCGGCACCGCCGACACCGGAAAACTGCTGAAGGTCCCGCTGGCCGGCTGGAACTCCACCATGGTCTGGCTGCCCTCGCAGGCGATCCACACGTTGCCCCCCGGGTCCACGGCCAATCCCTCGGGTACCGTGTCCTGGCGGGGCAGGGTGAACTCCCTCATCGACGGCGGCCCCATGATCTGGGGACTCACCTCGGCAATTTTGTTCAAGCCCTCCTCGGCCACCCAAACGTTGCCCGTGGGATCTATCCCCAGCCCGGCCGGCACGGTGGCGCTGCCCGAGGGCAGGGTGTACTCCTGGATCCGACCGAAAACCTTGGCGTCCATGCCCCGCAAGACGACTCCCACCTTGCCGGTGCCGGATTCGGTGAACCAGACCTGATCATTGACCGGATCCACGGCGATGCCCATGGGGTATGCGCCGCCCGTCGGCAGGGTGTACCAAGTGTACTGGTAGGTGAATGGGTCGAACTTGCCGACGGCGTTGGCTAGTTGGTCCGCAAACCAGAGGTTCCCGTTGCTGCCTATGGCCAACCCTTGGGGCATGCTGGGTTGCTGACCCGTGCTGTAGGTGGGGCTTGTCGAGAGGCTGGCCCAGTCCTGGGCGAAATTCCAGGCATCCAGGGAGCCCAGACCGGTGACGTAGTCCCATCCCGGACCGGTAGTGTATCCGCAACTCCCGCAATAACCGACGCCGGAGTTGACGTTCACGTCCTAGTTGTAGGGTATGTCCCGAACCACCTGCGGCTGGGGCAGCGGGTCGTTGTTCTGGCTCTGCTGGTATTGGTAGAACCGATACAGGGTGGGGGTGGTCAGGCCCAGATCGGCCCCGGGACTGGCGGCAAAGCCCAGATTGGCGAAGCTGTCCGTGTCCGCCACGATGCCGGCGAAGATGGTGGCGGCCAGGCTGGTGCCATAGGCAGTATGCGCCCAGCCACCCTTATCGGCCCAATACAGGGAGCCTCCGGGCCGTGCCGCAGCCAGGAATGCCAGGTCGGGGACGTTGCGGTAGCCGCCGGTCGGCGCCACATTCGTCTGCCAGGAGGGCGCACCATAGCCGCCGGTGGCCACCCCGCCGCCGCTACCCTCCCAGCCGATCTCGGGGGTGGCCGTGCTGATGGCCTGCGGCGCCTGCACCCCTGTAGGGGAGGTGCCGTTTTGCGCCAGGCGCGTGCCGCCCACCGTGGTCACCCAGGGATCGATGGCCGGAAAATTCCATTCGTTGCCCGCGGTGTACGCACCATAGTCCCCCGAGGCCGAAACGAGGGTCATGCCCTGGGCGGCCGCTTCCAGGAACAGGTTGTCAAAGGTGCTGTTGACGTAATTGCTGGGCTCGCCGAAGTTGTACGTGTTCAGCACCACCGGGTAGTCCTTGTTCACCGCGTCGGCATAACCCTGCTGCATGCCCTCCGGGCTAGGACCGGTGACCTCCAAATTCATCGTGGCCGCGGGCGCGACCGCATGAAGCCATTGGGTGTCTAAATGCGCTTCCTTAATGTTCACTAAAGTGGCCGGAGTGCCGCTGCCCCCGGAGGTGTCCAGCACCGGCGCCGGCAGGCCGAAGTACTGGCTGAAATAACCAAGCTCTGCCTTCAAGTGGCTCACATTCAGGTATCCCGCGGCCAGGATGTCCACCGTGACGCCGGTGCCGTTGCCGCCGGCAGCCTGCAGCGGCCCCACGTCGTAAGCCGCCGCCACCCCGCAGGGAGACAGGTGCTCCGTAGAAGCGCCAGGCCCCCAATCGACCCCGCCCCCCGAGCAGGCAGCACTGCCCTGGGGAAGGCCATCCTCTCGCAGCCTGGGCGGAATTTCCCCGCCGCTGGCAGGCGGCGATTTTCTGATGATCCCCGCCGGGTGCGGCTGCACCACATCGTTGAGCCCCGCTATGCCGGCCACCAAACCGCCCACCTGGGCTGGCAAGGTCGGCATGGAAGTCGCGGAGAAGGCCGCTCGGCCCGAGGCCATTCGGTAGCGGCTGATTGCCACTCCGAAAGCCCGTTCGGCACCTGCGAAAGTTCCCTGGGCGGAGATCCAAGTCCGGTCTGGATAGCTACGAACGCTGAAGCCAAACTGCTGAAGATATTGCTCCACCGAGGCATACTGCGCCTCGCTGGGTGCGAAGTCCGTGGCGAATTGCCCCACGGTGAGGTAGTGACGGAAAAGCGGCGATTTTGGATCGTATTGTTCCGCGATCAAGGAACGCAAGGCCTGCGGATGCCGCAACTTGAGGGTGATCCCCAGCTTTACCTCCGCCTGGGGCACCGCAGGACCTAGCAGAACCGCCCCATGCAGTGCCCCGGCTCCAGGTAAAGCATCCGGAAAAGCAACCCGCGCTATGGACCCATTCGGGCGCTGCGCGGTCGCCGAAGCAGCCCAAGTCCACGGCGAATTGTACGTCTGCGCGCACACCCATACTATCGTTAAATAACTTAGTGCTATCATTGCAACCACGGTTTTCTTCAATCACATCGCCCCCCCCATTTGCCACTCCTATTTCTTTGCCGAAGCTACCCCTTTAATGATTTCGCCTCCTAGCTCTCTATATGATCTTCGACTAGTTCCTAGTCATATTTATTCACCGTCCCCACCTTTATATCCCATCTTCCAACTCCCGTCAATCACCGCCACACCCTTCCTCCTCCCCTCCCAGGTGCCGCTCCCCGTCTCCTGGTTCCCGTTCTTCTCCTTGCTCCATCTGCCACTATTTCTCGCCCTTTTTCTTCCTTCTCCCCCCGCCCGACAAAAAGCCGCCGGTCCGCGCACCCCGGTGGGGCCTCTCCCCCTCCCTTCCCTTCCCTGCGCAATACCGTGGAGACTTGGTCCGGGCAGGAACCTGGACCGCGGCTGCCCGTCCGGTCCGGCCGGCACCACCGTGGTGCGCAACCTGGCGCAAGGGGCGCTCGACTAAACCTGCGACGGCCGCCATCAGGGGTTCCCTTTCACCCGCCCCTATCTCGACTTCTATCAACGCTGCCGCACCGTCTGTGCCGCCGCCGAGATCCTTCGGCGTCAAGATCCTGCGGATGAGGATGCCGGCAGGGCGTTGGATCGGCTGAACCGGATCCTGGCGCCGGTTGCCGCCGAGGTGGCCTTCGCCCAGGTGGCCCGAAAGCTCACCGTCCGGGCGAAGCTCTTCGACGAACTGCGCCCAGTGTTACGGCTAGACGATGCTGCATCAGCTTCCCCGAGTCCCAATGTTATCAACGGCACTGAACAGCCGGCTGCTCTCGAGGATCTGGAGCGGTCCTTCACTGACTTTTGCCGCTCCCTGCGGGAACGCCGTGACCTCTCCGGCCCGGACTCGAATGAACGGCAGATGCTCGATCTGGTGCTCAGGCATGTGGACCGCCACGGCCGCCACTTGTGGGATCACGTCATTCGCCTGCCCGACGAAGCCGGAGGCGGCATCCGCCTGGTGGCCCGAACCAACAACCTCCTGGAAAACTTCTTCCACCAGATGAAGCACGGAGAACGGCGCCGGAGCGGACGCAAAGTGCTGACCCAGGACTTCGAGGGGCTGCCGGCAGCAGCTGCCCTAGCCTACAATCTGGCGCGGGCCGACTATGTCGAACTGGTGTGCGGATCCCTGGATAAGTTGCCCGGGAGGTTCAGCATGCCGGACCTGGCGAGAAAGGAAGCCATGCTGGCCGGGAAAGACATCAGCCCCATCGTATCTGCCCCGGCAACCGCCGTCAGCACCGCCTTGCCCTTGCCAGACCGCCGTCTTGTTCGCAGGTCCGCGCTGGGAAACTTCATCAATTCTGTAGCTCACAAGTAGGCATTGTGCTGCGGAGCCGAGCGATCCAACCGACTTTTGACGCTGTAGAGTTAATCGCTCACAACCCGATACACTCAGAAAGGAAACATGAATTCTTGTGTACCCGTTCGGTAAAGCCGTAGGGGGGGCCAACGACTACTAGCAGCCCCCAAAAAGTTGTCCGGAGGGACTGAACACGGGGAGCAATCCGTGCTATGGTTTAGCCATGAACACGGTACTGGCCTTCCGGACCGACGAAGCGGAGAATGCCTTCCTGGCCGAGATAGCGGCCAGGGACGGCGAAATTGCCCATCTCCGGTCTGAGATCGCTCGCCTGAATGCCAAGGTGGACATCCTCCGCCCGCTTAGGGCCAAGGTGCAGGAGCTGGAAGCCCAGGTCGAGGCGCTCAAAGCCAGAGTGTGCCAACTGCAGCGCTTGCTTTATGGCCGCAAGTCCGAGCGGGAGAAGGAGGAGGCTGCCGAGGGGGGAGAGCCGGAGCAGCCCGTCGGTCGGCGCCGCGGTCAGCAGCCGGGGAGTCCGGGTCATGGCCGCCGGCGGCAGCTGAACCTACCGACGGAAGAAGTGGTGCATGATCTGCCGCTGGAGGAGCGACATTGCCCCAACTGCGGTTTGCCCTACGAGTTGACTCCCCTGGCGGATACCTCCGAGGAGATAGACTTCCAGGTCAGCGTCAGGCGCGTGGTTCACCGCACTCCCCTGTACCGACCGACTTGCTCGTGTTCCGATCAGCCGGGACTGGTCAGCGCGCCGGCGCCGGGAAAGGTGTACCCGCACTGCCCCTACACCCCGCAAACCATCGCCTGGTTGGTACTGCTGAAGCACCTCGGCAGCCTCCCGTTCAACCGCATCCTGCGCCTTTTACGCCTGCGGGGCCTGTTCCTGTCCCCGGGATCCATGGTGGGCATGCTGGGCCAAGTCGCCATCCTGTTGGCGCCCCTGTATGAGGCCTTCCGGGCCCACTGCCGGGCGGCGGATCGTTGGCATGCGGATGAGACGGAGTGGAAGGTCTTCATCGATGCCGGCAAGAACTATCCCGAGCAACTGGCCGGGTGGAGCCGTGCTTGGCGGTGAGCGGATCGTTTCGATGTACCGGCTGAACAAGGCGCGCAAAGCCTTCACTGCGGAGCGTCTCCTGCGCACCTCGGTGGTGGGGCGCAAGAACTTCTACGGTCACCAGGCCGCTTGGAGCGGGGAGCTGTCCGCAATGATCCGGAACATCCAGAACACGTGTGAACCGCACCGTCTCGATCCGCTGCGCTACCTGACCGAGTACCTCACCGCCTGCGCAGGCCTTGCGGCGGCGAGCCTCTGGAGGGACCGGAACTGAACCGGTTCCTCCCCTGGATGATGAGCCCGGAGCAGCGTCAAGCCTGGTCCGCTCCGGGAGCGATGAACACCTCGTGAGCCCGGTCCGCTACTGCGGCCGCACCTTCACCGAGTCGGAATTGGAGCTGCTCCGAAAAACCCTCATGACCATCAGACCGACCCATGGCCACAGCAATGCTAACCCGGCAGTTTGCGGCCTTGCCGGCGCCAAAAGGTGGTAACCAGGGCGGACGTTAAGCGGTTTCTTCCAGGATTACTCGGTATTCCAGAGCCGTCAAGCGGTTTACGCTGCGCCGGACGACTCTATCCCGGTCGCGCTGGTCGAAATAGTCCCCACCCAAATCCGCATAGGGTTCACGCCGCTTCAAGACCACCCAAACACGCACGATCATGATGGAGATTCCGGAGCAAACCGGCCACTGATTCCGTTTCAAAGCGGCCACCGATTCCGCTCCAGACCGGCCACCCTGACAGCCAGTTTTGGAAAATGGGAATTGGCATGACCTAACCAAATCGAAGCG
>JAJZIM010000101.1 GCA_021810565.1 Bacillota bacterium | reverse complement strand
TTCGCCGCCGCGATCCGTTCCGCCCTACCCCTGGGCTTCCGTGAACCGCGGCTTTTGTGGTCCGGGGCTGGAGAGGCACCCCGGAGCGGGTCCTGGAACCTGGCTCCAACGTAGCGCGGTCATCGGCTGGCATGCCTCCCGCGCTGGGTCTGGTCAGCCGGGCATTCGGGACGTTGGTCCCTCATGCCCACGGCTTTAGCCGTGGGTGGCTGACGACCCTTGCGTCGCGTCGCGTAGCCTGACCACCTCCTCCCGCAGTTTCCCGTGCCGCGCCAGCGCCTCCAGGCGGAAGTCTCCCTCGGGAACAAAAGCCAGGTTCACTTCCACCACCGCCAACGCCCCCTCGGCGGCGGCCAAGGACAGGAGCATCCCCACCCGGGCGTCCCCCTTGGCCACGGGGTTGCCGATCTCCCCTAGACGATGCGCCGCCTCCGCCACGCGCACCGCCGCCGCGGCGATGTCCAGGGGCACCCGGGTGGCCGCGCTCATGGAAACCCGATCGGGATCGCTGAAGAGGGCCGCATCCTCCTCGCCCAGCTGGGACAGCCGCAACAGCTCGGATCGCGCCTGGTCCCGCAACTGCTCCGCTTCCGCCGCCACCGCCTGAAAGCGCATCCGCCCCACGGTCAGGTTGGCCGTCATGACGGCCAGCGCGGCCCCGCAGGCTCCCGTCAGGGCGGCCGCCGTGCCGGCGGCGGGATTGGCGCTGCCGGCGCCGAGCTGCTCCAAAAACTCGGTCACCCGAAGTTCCCATAAAGACATGCGTCCATCTTCCCTTCCAAAAAACATTATCAACCGTAGTTTTTCCTGCGCCTTGGGCGATGTCTCGGAGGGGCGAAGGGACATTCCCCGGAGGATTTCACCGCCCGAGGGCCAGGTTCCTCCTTAATTCCGCGCACCGCCGCCCGACTCGGCACATAATCTAAGAGGCAAGCAATTCTCGTTCCGCAAAGGAGAGGCCTCGATGGCCGCCAAGCCCCCCTGGCTCCCTTCCGATCCCCCCGGCCCGCCTGCGGCGGCGGGTTGGCCGCCTTGCCCACCGCCCCCCGGCCCCTGGCCGCCTGCTCCGCCGCCACCCACCCCTTGGCCACCCGCTCCCTGGCCGTCCAACCCCTTCTGCAGCTACCTGGCCTCCCTGGTGGGCCACCAGGTGACGGTGACCCTGGCCAACGGGACGACCTACACCGGGCTTTTGACCGGCGTGGACAGCTGCTACTTCATCACCCTCCTAAGCTGCGTCGACGGCACTCCCTCCTACATCAACATCCCGGTGCAGGAGATCGCCTCGGTATACAAGGTGTGAAAGAGGGAGCGGGAAGATCCCCGCCCCCGCTCACCAGCGCGGCCCCCAGCGGCGCAGGGTGTGGCGCACCAGTTCCTGCACCGTCAGGCCGCGCTCGTCCTCCCGCAGCAGGTACACGTCCCCCGCCTGATTCACCCGGGCGTACACGTGGGCCTGCACCGTCCGAGCAGCGGGGGCGGCCAGCACCTGCAAAAGCTTCCCCCTCGGGGAGAACTGCTCCACCTTTCCTTGGGGAGTCCCCAGGTTGAAGCCGACATAGATCCGGCCGGCCCCGTCCACCCCCACCAGGGAGGAGCTCCAGATCAGGTCCGCCTCGCCGATCTGAAAACGGCGCAGCAGGCGACCGGCAAAGCTGTATACCAAGACGGAGCGCTCCAGGCCGTCCCCGACGGTCTCCACGTACAGGTCCCCTTGCCCTCCGGGCACGAAGGAGGACACCTCCACCGGAATGGGACTGCCTCGCTCTACCCGCCGCGCACCGTCGGGCCGGACCCGCACCGTGTTCAGCGTCCTCAGGAGGGTCCCCCGCCGGTCATAGACGGCAAGACGCCCCTGGTACCCCCGGCCGCCGACCAGGAGGTCCTGCAGGTAGATGGCGCCGCTTTTTCCCGCCGCCAATCCCTCCAACCGCGGACGGGTAGAACCGGCCGGCGGCGGAAAGGTCAGCAGGAGACGCCCGGCGGGCGTGAATTTCTCCACCTCCCCCACCGAGGCGTTGGCCAGGTACAGGTTGTGCCGCCGACCGGCCGTGAGGTCGTCCATCAACTGGAACCCCTGCCGCCGGTAGGAGAATCCCCCCGTGAGCAGGCCTTGGGGCGAGAACTCCAGCACCCGGGAGTTGTAGGTGTCCAGGACGTCCACGCCGCCCGCGGCAGTCACCCAAAAGCTCTGGGGCCCGTGGAAGTGCCCGTCCTTGCCCAGCGCACGGCCGAACCGGTGATCCCCCTGCCCCCAGGCGCCCACCACCCGGGGCAGCGGCGTGTAGCGCTCGCGGACCATCACCTTGAACAGCGCCAAGAAGGCCACACTCGCCACGCCGAACGCCAAGAGCACCAGAAAAACGGGCTTCCTCAGCCGGAACAGCAGCATCTCCCCACCCCCCAGGCCGCCGCCTGATTCATATGCTGCCCGCGGCGGGGCATGCCGAACGACCCGGCAGGGATTCGCCCCCGCCGGGTCGAAGACTTCCATCGGCATTTTTGCCCAGCTCATCGCCGCCGCTGCGGCCTGCAAAAAGGAGGATGCGCCCTTGTCCTTCCGGGAACTGCTCGCCGACAGCTGGGACAACCTGCACCGCCACCCGAGCCTGGTCTGGGTGGGTCTATTGGGCAGTTTCCTGGGCGGCGGTGGCGGCCTGGCCGTGAGCAGCTACACCTTCGGCAGGCTTTCCCGCCTGGGCCCCTCCCTTCTGCCCCTACCGCTCGCCGGCGCCTCGCCGCTCTTGGGCTCCGTCGGGACGGTGCGCCAGCAGCCCCTGGCGCTCCAGCTGGGAGTCGTGGGCCTGGGAGTGATCCTGTTCATTTTTCTGCAGGTGTTCGTCACGGCGGGCGTCGTGGGCACGGTGGCCCAGGCCTTCCGGCGGGAGCCGCCGCCCGTCGCCCTGGACTTCTTCTACAACGGAGTGCGCCGCTTCGGCCGCGCCCTGGCCTTCATCGTCCTGGCGGACGTGGTCAACACCCTGATCTTGCTGGCGGTCCTGGCGGGCGCGGGCCTGTTGGACCGCCTCACTCCCTTCCTCAGCCTGCTGTGGCTCCTGACGGCCGGCGTGCTGCAGATGAGCCTGCTGTTCTTCTGGGTCCCCGCCGCCTTCCTGGAGGACTCCGGCCAAGTGGTGGCCCTGGCCAAGGCCCTGCATGTGTCCTTCACCCAGGGCAAATGGCTGCACGCCTGCTATTTCAACCTGCCCCTCTTGCCCCTGTACCTCTTGGCGTCCCTCCTGCTGGGGGTGGCCTTCTCCGTGACGGCAGACGCCCGCCTACCGGCGCTCTTGGCGCCGGCGCGCGAGCTGGCCCCGCTGCTGGTGGCGGTCGACCTGCTGTTCACCCTCCCCGTGATGGGTTTGGCCACCGCCTGGAACCTGGTGGGGGCCTTCACCGCCTATGACCGCTGCCGCGCCGCGGACCTTTTCGATCGGCGGCTGGAAAGCTTCCTTCGCTAGCAGGTTCCCGCCGTAGTGCCTAGGGCAGGCCGGGCAGCATCCCCGAAAGCAGGCCGTTTTGGAAACGGCGCACCGTGCGGGAGGGGATGGCGAAGCCGATGCCGTAGGCTTGGGCGTTCACCGCCGTGTTCACCCCCACCACCTGGCCGGCCAAGTTGAGCAACGGCCCTCCCGAGTTGCCGGGGTTGATGGCCGCATCGGTCTGCAAGAGGTTGCGGTAGCGGCGGTTGCCGATGGTAAGTGGTCGCTCCTCGGCGCTGACCACCCCCACCGTCACGGTGCCCGTGAGGCCGTAGGGGTTGCCGATGGCCACCACCCATTGTCCGGTATGCACCTGCCGGTAGGTTGCCAGGCGCAGGTAGGGCACCCGCCGGGGCAGCGCTATCTTCAGCAGGGCCAGGTCCCGGGAATAGTCGGTGCGCACCACCCGCGCGTTGAAGCGCCGTCCGGGAAAGCCGGGCACCACCACCCGGATCCGGCTCGTCCCCTGGACCACGTGGTCGTTGGTGATGATGTAGCCGGTGGGGGTTACGAAGAAGCCGGAACCGATCCCCGCCTCGCGCTGCGGTCCGAAGAACCCCGCGGCCAGTTGCACGGTGTCGATGCGCACCACCGCCGGCAGGGCCGCGTGGGCCACCCGCGCCACGCTCTGGGCGCCAAACGCCGTGGGCGGCAGGGAGTGGGAGGCCACGGGCGGCACCCCAGCCCCCCGGATCGCCCGGTAGCCCAGGTAGGCGGCCGCTCCCAAAACGGCCAGCCCCACCAGCACCGCCAATAGCCGTTTCAAGGCTGCGGCGTGGGCAGCGGCTGCTGACTGATCCCGGTAGGCCGCCGGCCCAGGGTCAGGGTCAAGCTCAATTTGCGCCCGCTGCGCCACAGGCCTACGCTGACCCGCTGTCCCACCTTGAGCTCCCGGGTCATGCGCACCAAGGCGTTGGGTCCGCTCATGGCGTGGCCGTTCATGGACAGGATCACGTCCCCCGGACGCAGCCCGGCTGCAGAAGCCGGGCTGCTCGGCCACACGTACTCCACCAGGGCTCCAGCGGAGGACCCCATCTGGGCGGCGGTGGTGGCGTCCACCCGCCCGATCTCCACCCCCATCCAGGGCTGCACCACGTGCCCGTACTTGATCATCTGCGCCAAGGCCGCCTTGACCGTGCTGGCCGGGATGGCGAAGCCGATGCCCTGGGCCGATGCGTTCACCGCGGTATTGATACCGATGACCTGGCCCTCAAGGTTCAACAGCGGCCCCCCCGAGTTCCCCGGGTTGATGGCCGCGTCGGTCTGCAGCAGGTCCACGTAGTCCCGGTTGCCGATGGTCAGCGGCCGTCCCTTGGCGCTGATCACCCCCACGGTGACCGTCCCAGACAGCCCGTAGGGGTTGCCGATGGCCACCACCCACTGCCCCACCTCCATGGCGCTGGAGCTGCCCAGCTTGAGGGTGGGCAGCGCCTTGGGAGCGCTGATCTTCAGCACCGCGAGATCCAGGCTGTAGCTTTTCCCCACCACCTTGGCCGGAAAGGGCTGCGCATAGCCCAGGACGGTGACGGCGATGTTCTGCGCCCCGTTGATCACGTGGTCGTTGGTCACGATGTAGCCGCTGGAGGACACGATGATGCCCGAGCCCAGGTCCTGTTGCACCTGGGTCCGGGTGGGCGGTAGGGCGTTTTGCCCGAAGAACTGGTGGAAGAAGGGAACGTTGAAGAAGGGATTCGACACCGTGGTCCGCGTGGTGGCCACGATCTTGACCACCGCCGGCTCGGAATGCGTGGCGATCTCGGCGATGGTGTTGGGACCCCAACCGAAGGGCAAGGCAGACGCCGACCCGGAAGACGCGGCCTGCGCCCGCCCCGGACCACCCCCGCTCAGGGGCGTGGCGATACCGCCGGTGACCAACAGCGTCAGCGCCACCCCGGCCAGAAAACCGGCCAGCGCCAGGAACAGCCCCAAGCGACGGATGGACACCATCAACGCCCCCCCCTGGGCTCGACAGCCGCCAAGGCCTGCTGGGCCTCTCGGGAGGTGCGGATCAGGCGGCGCACCACCCCGGACACGGTGCTGCGTTCCGTGTAAGCCAGCCAGCGCAGGTACTCGTAGTCGTCGTTTCGCAGGCGCACGTTCACCTGTCGGAAGTCCTCCTTTTGCTCCAAGGTGAAACCACCCCCTCCCCAAAATTATAGAACCCTAGGCCCGGGGTTTCTATGAACGAAACCCTACTTTTTTGTTAACGATCTTTGGCCGGCTCCCGGGGGCGCACCACCGAGACCGCCAAGTTGTCCTCCCTGAGGTGCTCCGTCAGCCGCTTTTCCAGATCCTCCACCCCGAGGGCGTCCAGCGCTTCCAGGTAGTCGTAGGGGCCGATGCCCCGCAGGTAGCCGCTCCCGAAGGCTCGGGCCGCCGCCTGGGGAGAGTTGAAGGACCGCAGGGCGTCCCCCGTAAGCTTGCGCCGCCCCCGCTCGAAAGCCGCCCGATCCACTCCCGCCGAGCGCGCCGCGGCGATACCCCGGCGCAGCTCCTCCTCCAGGCGGTCGGGCTGGGGCGTCTCCCCGCCCAGGATGCTGGCCCCGTAGAATACCTCGCCCAGGTAGGAAGCCCCGAAGCGGTCGTCGATGAGGCCCTCCTCGTAGAGCCGGGAGAAGAGGGGGGAGGCACGCCCCACCAGGGTGTCCAACAAAAGCTGCGTGGCCAGCTCCCGGCGCAAAAGGGGTTCCCCCCGCTCTCCCGTGGAGCCCTCCTTGAAGCCCAGGTACAAGACGGGCTCGGCCACGGGCATGGCCTCCTCCCGGCGGGGAAACGCCACCCCCGGCGGCTCCTCCGGGTACAGCCGCCGCACTTCCGCTTCCCCGGCCCCCGGCGGCATGAGGCGGCTGGTCAGCCGGGCCATCTCTTCGGGATCCACGTCTCCCGACACGCACACCACCGTTTGGGCGGGCCGGTAGAAGGCGCGGTAGCACAGGTACAGGTCCTCCACCCGGATGCGCCGCACCGACTCCACCGTACCCGCGATGTCCAAGCGCACCGGGTATTCCTGGAACAGGGCCTCCAGGAGGTTCTGATACACCCGCCACTGGGGATCGTCCAGGTACATCTTGATCTCCTGCTCGATGATGCCCTGCTCCTTCTTGACCGTCTCGGGGGTGAAATATGGCCGCTGCACGAACTCCAGCAGCAGGGCGTAGGCCGCCGGAAAATCCCCGGTGGTGGTGAAGTGGTAGCTGGTGTGGGTGTGGCTGGTGTAGGCGTTGGCCGAGGCTCCCAAGGCCGCAAAACGGTCGAAGACATTCCCGGCCTCGTCCTCGAAGAGCTTGTGCTCCAGGAAATGGGCGATGCCCGCCGGCACCTCCACCGGTGCCGCGCTCCCCGGCGGCACGAAGCGGTTGTCCACCGACCCATAGCGCACCGTGACCGAGGCGAAGCGACGATGGTGGCCCAAACGGGGGATCACGCACAGCACCGGCCCGCCGACGGGCTGGTCCAGGTAGCACTCCTCCGCCAAGCGGCGGTTGGCCAGGCGGCGCATCTAGGCGACCCCCTTCCCGGTGAGCAGGTAGACGGTGTCCAGCCGGATCCGGCGGCTGGCCTCGACCACCTGTTCCGCGGTCACGTCCCGCAGCCGGGCCAGGCGCTCGGCCACGCCCTCCAGCCGCCCATTGACCAGGCCCACCACGGCGTCCCGAATCTTTTGCTCCGGCACGTCCTCGGAGGCCAAAATTCCCCGCTCCATGGCCCGACGGGTGTTCTCCAGCTCCTCCCCGGTGAAGTCTCCCGCCTGCACCGCCGCCAGCTGCTGCAGGATGATCTCCCGCGAGCGCGGATAGTCGGCGGCGTTGATGCCGGCGGAGACGATCAGCAGCCCCTTGGTCGGCTCCAGCCGGGAGTTGGCGTAATAGGCCAAACTGGCGCGCTCCCGCACTTCCCGAAACAGCTTGGAGTGCGGGAAGGCGCCCAGGATGCCGTTGGCTACGGCCAAGGCGGTGTAGGCCGGGTCGGCGTAGGTGGTGGCGGTACGAAAGCCCAGGCACAGCTTGGCCTGGTGCACCTGCTGCTCCTCCACCACCTCCCGCGGTGCCGCGGGCGCGTTGCCCAGGGGCGTCGTCCCCAAGGTCACCCCGCCGGTGCGTGGAAAGTCCAGGACCGTGCGCGCCCGCCGGGCCAGGTCCTCCGGCTCCCCGCCACCTACCACGAAGAGGTCCAGGGGGTTTTCCCGCAAGATATGTTGGTAGTATCCCCAAAGTTCGTGCGGTTCCAGCGCCGCCAACTCCTCCACGCGGCCGTACTGGTGCCGCGCGAAAGCCTCCACCCGGCACATCTCCTCGCCCAGCCGGAAGATGGCGTAGGCCCGCTTGTCGTTGGCCAGGCTTTGCACCCGGCGGATCAGGTTCTCCCGCTCCCCCGCCAGGTAGTCGGCCCGAAAGGCGCCGTCCTGGGTGGCCGGCTCCGTGAGGAGTTGGCGCAAGAGCTCCATCCCCTGGCCGAGCAGATCCCCCGGGTCGGGCACAAAGCGCTCCTCGGCCAGCTCCAACTCCCAGACCGCCACCTGGCGCTCCCCCAGCTTCCAGACCCCCGGCTCCAGCGCCGCGCCATACAGCTCCTCCAATCGCCGCGCCAGATCCCGCAGGGAGGGAAAGCCGCGACAGCCGCGCCGCAGCAGGAAGGGCAACACCGCCGTGCGGGCGGCATCGTCTCCCAGACGCTGGTGCAGGCACAGCATCATGGTGACGGTCTTAAACTGGGTGGTCGGATAGTGGTAGAGAACGATGCCGTTGGGCATCCGGGTCACCGCCGCCTCCAAGCGCTGGATCACCTCCGCCGCTATTCTTGCGCCGATGCCTGACCCTGATACCGAAGGCCAGCCTGGTTCAGCTGGCCTTCTCGCCGGGGGAGGCCAACAGGGCCTCGAAGTCCTCGGCCTCCAGGGTCTCCCGCTCCAAAAGCGCCTCCGCCACCCGGTTCAGCTTGTCCCGGTTCTGCTCCAACAGATGCTTC
>JAJZIM010000100.1 GCA_021810565.1 Bacillota bacterium | reverse complement strand
CCCCCGACGCACGCCCTCCCGGCGGCGCCTCGCCCTGGCGGCGGCGGTGGCGATCATCGCGGTCGGAGCGGTGGCGGCCTACGGCCACTTGGCGCGCCCCCTCCCCGTGGCGGTGGCTCCCGCCCGCCTGCCCCCCCACGGCCGGCTCCTCTTCCAGCTGAGCCTGTCCCGTCCCCCCGCCGACGTGGTGGTGACCGCCGGCGACCCCGCCCGGGACCGGGTGCGCTTCGGGGGCCGGGCGGTGCGCTTCGACGAGGGCTACGGCACCCCCTACCCCTCCCTCACCACCGCCTTGCACGCGGGCAGCTTCGTAGCCGACTTGGCGGTGCAGCACCTCGCGGGGGAGGGCGTCTACACCCTGGCCTTCCACGGCGGATCCCAGGGGGAGGACGCCGTGGAGCTCTCCACGGCGGGCCAGCTGCTCATATCCCGCTTCCGTCCCGGCGGCGCCGGCGCCCCCGCCACCCTCCTGGGGCCGGTGAGCGTGGGCCGTGTGCCGGCGGCGGCGGACCTGGCCGTGGCGGTGCAGGGATCGCGCATCGCCGTCTATTTGAACGGCCGGCCGGTGGGCACCGCCCGGGACCCGCGCCTGGGCCCCGGCTTCTTCAGCTTCGACGCCATGCCCTTCCCGGGGGGACGGCTGTCCTTCCGCCTCACCCGCTGGCGCATCTATGCCGCGCCGGCGGGGACGGCGGCGTGAGATCCGCCCCGGGGCGGTCGACGGGCAGACGGCGGTGGGACCCGATCCCCCGGCGCCAAACGCCGAAAGACTGGCGGCGGCCACCTCCCCCACCCCGTTCCGGGCCGCCCGGCCTCCTGTCGCCGGAACAGGTTGCCCCCCGGGCCGCAGTGGAAAGGCGGGGCAAACGCCCCCCCCGGGGCGCCGCGGGCGCGCAAGATCAGCCGGCCGGCGGGGCGCGTTCCCGGGTGCGCCCCTCCCCCATGGGGGGGCGGCGGCACCGCAGCTCGGGCAACCCCGCCGGCGGACCAGGGTGCCCTCCCGGCACCCGCCGGAGCACTGCGCCGCAGCCGCGCCGTCCGGCGGGACGGTTACTTCACTCCCGCTTTTGGGCTCTGCCCGCTGTCCCTGGTTACCTCCTTGTCCTTCCGACGCATCCCCGCCTCCATCCCCCGCTTGGTGAACCAAAAGGCCAGCACGGCTCCCACCGCGGTGCTGGCCGTGTCTGCCGCGGGCCCGTGGGCCCTGCCGCTGGCCAGCACCAATCCGCCCCCGCCCACCACCAGCACCGACAAGGCGAACTCGTAGGTGACCACCCACCAGTCCATCGATGGAGCCTTCACGGTCTCTCCCCCCTCCCTTCAGTGATTTCGGACATCCGCTGTTGGTCCAGCTTAGCGCCGCAGGCGTTCCCGCAGCGTTCCCCCGGGCGCAGCCGCCTTTGCCGGACGGGACCGCCGCCGGCGATTCCGCAGCGCGTGCCTCGGCAACCTCCTCCCCGTGGGAGCCTGCCGGGAAGATAAAGAAAACGCCGCTACGGCAACCACCCCCCAGCGGCGCTGGACCACGGATCCGCCCTCGCGGCCGCGGGGGCGCACCTCGAGGGTGTCCTCCCCGCCAGCCCGGAGGAAAGGCTGGAGCACGCGTCCCTTCAACGCGGGACGGGGGAGCGGCTTCCGAGAAGGAGTCCCTCCCCCGTTCCCCACCTTGCCCCGCCGCCGCAGGGGGGCGGCCAGGAGCAACAGCACCGGCACGGCATCCTGGAGGTAGGGCAGAAACCGCCGGTGGCCGCACGCCATCCGGAGCATCGCCGCCGCTTCCCTCGTCGTGGGTTGCAGATTGCGCTAACCGCCTCCCCAGCCGCCAAGTATCGGCGCTCCCCCCGCCAGCACGGCGGCCAGGAGCAAAAGCACCGGCACGGCCACCTGGAGGTAGGGCAGGAACCGCCGGTATCCGCAAGCCATCCGAAGCATCGTCGACACCTCCCCTCGTCACAGGTCGCAGGGTGCGCTGACCGGGATCTGGCCGCCACTCATCGCGGGCTATGCCATCCCGCCCCAGACGCCCAAGCGCGCCAAGTACGCTCCCGGGCCCCGGACGCCCCATAAAGCCAGATGGAACACGTGCAGGGCGGCGGCAGCGTCGAACCCGACCGCGGCCAGGGCGGCCAGAGACAGGGCCAGGAGTACCAGGTGCGGGCGGCTGCGGATCGTGGTCAGCATCGCGATCATCTCGAACCTCCCCTTTCTCCGGTCTTCCTGATGCCATCATAGCGCGGGGAGCGGCGGCGGTCCTGACCGCCACCTGACGAGAGGCTGAACATCGGCTGACGCCGGCGCCCCGCCTCATCCTCCCTGCCGCGCCCTAATGCCGGAGGTAGCCGGCTAGCACCGCCGCGCTCTCGGCCCGGGTAGCCGCCTGATCCGGCCCGAAGTTGCCGCCCGGGAACCCGGCCATCACGGCGTCCGCCACCACCGTCTCCACGGCGGTCTCGGCCCACTGGGGGGATGGCCGCCGCGTCGGAGAAGCGGCTCAATCTGCCCGGGGCGCTCGTCCCCACGGCCTTGGCCAAGAGCACCGCCAGTTGGGTGCGGGTGAGCACACCGCTCGGATCGAAGCTGTCCCCGGGCAGCCCGGTCACCAGGTCCGTCCCCAACAGCGTGTCCACAGCGCCCCTGGCCCACGGTGCCCGGCCCAGGTCGGTTAAGCTGGCGGTGTTGGCCAGCACCGCATAGGTGCTGAAGGGTGATGGTATCCGTGTTCGGGTCCACCACCCCGCCCACCCAGGTCCACTTCCCGCTGAGTGGACAGTAGAGATAGACGCCCAGGCGGGTGGGGTTTCGTCCCTGCGGCACACCCGGGCCATACCGTAACTTGGCCGTCACGGGCTTTGCCGGCTCCACCCCGCCGGTCTCGATGCTCCACATCGCCGCCTCCACGGGGAGGTCGATCCGCGATTCACGACGGCTTCCCCGCAGATGGAAAGGGCGCAAGGCCCACAAGGACCGCACCTGCACCGAGCGCAGCCCGGCGGGGAGCACAGCGACTACCGCCTCCAGGAATGCCGTGGGCGCTCCCTGCGAGGCCTGTTCCCCCTTGGCACGACCGCAGCCTCCCGCCGGCACGGAATCTGGGTACCAGGCGCGGAGCCCTCGACCTGGAGCAGTTCCAGGACCCTCCATTCGGGAAAAGGGTCCGACCGCCCAAGGCTCCGGGGCCCGTGATCGCCGCACTTTTCGTTTTACCGAAAAATTCTTCGGAGCCGGCAGGAAAATCCGCGCCGGTGGAGAATATGCCTGAATGAGCATATGCGCACATACATAAGGGGAGGGGTGGGGATGCGCCCGCAAGCGGAGGAGATGCACCAACTGTACACGCAGGTGTGCTCGGTCCTGGCCGATCCCCGGCGCCTGGTGATCCTGAATGCCCTGCGCCGGGGTCGGCTCTCCCTGGCCCGGCTCTCCGCCCTGCTCGAGCTGTCGCCAGCCGAGGTCCTGGAGCACTTGGCAGTCCTGGAGCGGCGCTTTCTGGTGGTGGTGGAGCGGCCAGGTGCCGAGGTCTACGGCCGCCTGTCCCAGCCCGCCATAATCCGGGCCCTGGACGTTATGCGGGATGTCCTGGCCGAAAAGACGGCCCGCCGGACACCACCCCCTTGGGCGCACCGCGAGACGTCTGGGCCAAACGGTGGTCAAGACGCCTTTACTCCGCGGCGAGAAGGGAGGTGAAAAGCTTGGCCAAGAAAGCGATGATCATCGCCATCCACGGTTCCCTGGACCTGGCCTACCCGCCCCTCATCATGGCCTCCACCGCCGCAGCCATGGACATCGAAACCAATGTGTTCCTCACCTTCTACGGCTTGAACCTGGTCAACCGGCACACCTACGACAAGCTCGCGGTGTCCCCCGCGGGCAACCCCGGCATGCCGCTGCCCGTGCCCCACAGCATAGCCGACACCGTGGCCGCCCTGCCTGGCATGCGCAGCATGGCCACCGGGATGATGAAGTCCATGTTCCGGAAGGTGAACATGCTCAGCATCCCCGAATTGGTCCGGACCTGCCTGGATTCGGGAGTCAAAATGTATCCGTGCCAGATGGCCATGGATGTCTTCGGCCTCCAGCAAAAAGACCTGATAGACGGGCTGCAAGAGCCGGTTGGGGCGGCTACAGTTGTGGAGATCGCCAGCACCTGCGACATACACTGGGTCTTCTGAGCCCGGGGCACGGCCAGCCCGGGCCGATGGCCGGGGGGGGAGGCCCAAACCGCCTCCCCCCTTCAATCTGTACGGCCTTCGTCAGCGGCGCACGACGTACGGTACTTCGCCCGGCTTCACTAGGCCCAGGCGCTCCTCTTGCCGAGGCCGGCGGGCAGCGGTTGCTCCAGTTTTTCGCACACCGTCATAAGCGAGTGCCGGTGCTCCTCACCCGCAACCTGGACTTCCGCGACTAGGCCGGTGTGCTGGAGGAGGGCCGCATGGCGGCGGCGCCGTTGATCGCTTGACCCACCGGGCGCACATCCTCGCGCTGAACGGGGACAGCTACCGACTGCGGGAGCGCCTGGCGCAGCGGGTGGTGATCCGGCCAGGGTGATACGGAACGAATTGCCGCCCCCCGGAGGGAGGCCGGGGGCACCAGGGACAGGGAGCCCCCCGGCATATCGATCGCTTGCAAGGTGGCCCCTTTTTCGCCGGTCAAGCCTGCACGGAATTCTCCACTCTTGCCTTTGCTCCTTGTTTTCGCCGCCGCGGGGGCAGGAATTCGGTGAACTGCCTGGTGAGGCCGAGCCGGACAGTATTCCATATGGGGGACTTCGGGGGGAAGAAAAAGCCGCCCCCGCGCGTCTATTACCTTAAAGAGCCTTAAAGGGGGGGACGGCCGATCTCTCGCGGGAGCTTGCCGATCATCCTAGCCGTGGGCGTGGCACTCCTGGCTGCAATCCTCGGGGGCTGCCGAGTGCTCCCCCGTCCATCCGCCCCGACGACAGAGCCGCCGGCCGCCTCCTCCCGGCAGACGGCCCATCCCACCGGCTGGCTGGCCTTCACCGGGCAAGGCGTCCTGGGCCTGGCCGACCCGCGCACGGGGCGGACCGTGCAGGCAAAAGCTGCCTCCTGCTGCCGTTGGCAGGCCCGCACTTCGGACGGCGTGCTCCTGGGCGCCCCAGGCCAAGCCCTGCGCTGGGATCCCGCCCGTGGCGGGGTGCAGCCGGCGGGCATCCACCTGAGGGTACCGCATGGGGGAACTATGTACACGGGCATGGAGGCGCCTACCGCCGTGGGCAGCCCCGGGGATTTCGCGCTGTGTGGCTTCCACGGCGGCGGCGTGGGGGATGTCTTCCAGATCTACACCCCTGGCTTTAGCCCCGACCCCGCCTATTCCTGGCTACGGTCCCCGCCCGACACGTATTTCGGATTGCAGTTCGCGTGCAACCCACCGGTGCTGGCCGGTGCCCCCGAGGGGCGCTGGCTGTTGCGCGGGGCCGTGGGTTACCAAAGCGGCCCGACCTGCGCCTACGGAGTGCTCTCCCCAGGCGGCCGCATCCGCCTGGATGCCAGCCTGAATGCTTGGAAGGGACGGGCCCAGGCGGCCGCCTTCTCGCCCGGCGGGCACCGCTTGGCCCTGCTCACCGCCAGCGGCGGACTGTGGCTTTCCACCGGCGGCGCCGCCCCCGTGCGCCTGGCCGGCCTTCCGGTGCCCTCCTGCAGCCGGGGCACCGCTCCCCCGGGCACCTGCCCCCCGCCCGCCGCCCTGGAGTGGTCTCCCGGCGGTGGCTACCTGGTAGCGGGCTTCGGCGGCGATTTGCAGCTGTTTAGGATATCCACCCGGGTGTACAAAACGCTCTCCGTGGTGGTGCCCGCCGCGGGCTACCTGTCGTGGACCTGGCTGCCCGGCAAGCCGCAGTTGCCCCGTGCCGCCGATCTGGCCGCCGCCGAGGCCCGGCTGGAGGCGGCCGGCAAGGCGACTGTGCTCCTGGTGGGCGCGCCCGCTGGCACTCCCCCAGCGATCCGGGTCACCCGGACCACCGCAGCGGGCACCCGAACGCTGCCGGTGGACCGCTGGAACCACGGGCAGGGGGATTATCGCTGGTGCCTGGTCTCCCGGGGTTCCCATCCCAGCGGCCTTCCCTGGCTGACGGCGGCGGCGCAGCACGATTGGGTGGTGCTGCCACCGGCTGGATGGCTGCTTCCCGGTCGGTACGTCATCGCGGCCACTTGGCCCGGCGGCTCGCTGACCCGCCGCTTCGGCTTTTGAGGATGCCCGGGGCTGGCCGATGTCCCCTGCCGTCAGCCGGTTCGGATCCGGCCCCGGCGCCGGGCGCGCCTCGCGGTCCATCGGCAGGAGGCAGGCCCCGCGATACCAAATTGATCCTTCTTCCGACCCCGGCCAGCGAAATCAAGAAAGGCCGGTTGCGAGGGCGAAGCTGCCGCCTGCGCCCGCAGCTACAACCGCCCGAGAGGGGGAAGATGTCGTGACCCAGCGGCTTTTCGGGGCCCGACCCGGGAATGGCGCGAAGAAGGCGTGCTGCGGCCTTGTCAACAAGGCCCCTTGGCTGGTCATCGGCACCTGGGCAATCATCATGGCGGCGACTCTCGGAGGCTGCGGCCTTTCCTTTCCGTTGGGGGGCAAGACCGTCACCCAACCGTCGGGACAAAAACGCCCAAAAACGACCCAGCCGCAGCAAAAACCGTCACGGCTGCCCCTCGGCTGGACGAAGCTTCCCCTTCCCGCTGGCACCTGGGTAACGTCCGTGGCAGCCCTGGGCGACGGAGGCGTCGCAGTGGGAACGAGTGACGGCCGGATCGGCGTCCTCGCCCCTGGAGGAGCTTTTCATCTCTACCATCCCCTCTTCGGGGGGAACACCCCCGTGGGCGGCATGGCCGCCGGTCGCCGTTCGGTGTGGTTTTACCAGGCAGGTGTGGTTGGACGCTTTGCGATCGGTCCCCGCCGTTTCCAGCAGATTTGGCGGGGAGGGGGTGTCACGGCCATCACTTCGGCCTTCGGAAAGGGTTACTTTGCCGTCGGCGCCCCAGCGAACGGGCAGTCGGTTCCTCCGGGCGCCTTGGTGGTGTGCACCCCCGCACCTTCCTGTAACACCTATCCGATTGCCCAAGGAACCTCCGGGCCCGAATACGGCGCCAACGACCTGACGGTTACCGGCACGGGCACCGTGTGGATGTCGCTCAACATCCAAAGTGGCATGGGCAACATGATCGCCTTGGGCAGGTGGCAACCGGGCTCCTCCCGGGTTGCGGTCGTGGGAGCGTTCAACTCCCCCGGCGGTCTGGGGGTCGCTCTGGCCGCCCAGCCATCGGCCGCCCCGCCCCTGCTTTGGAGGCTTTCGTACAGCCCCTACACCGCCCCGTCATATTTTCGGGTCGAAGCCCTGGATCTTTCCTCAGGCGCAGCCACCGGTCGCCGCTTTTGGCTTTGGCCTCTACCTTCACCCCTGCCGTCCGGCTGCGCTTTGGGCGATTACGAGACGACCAGCGGTTTTGCCACCGCGGGTGACCACCTGTTGGTGGCGGACCAGCCCTGCGGCGGGGGACAAGTGTGGAGGCTGACCACGCTGAACACGGCAAGCGGGCACCTGGGGGCAGTCGCCCTACGTCCCTCCTCCCACCGCGTTCACCTGGACGTCGGGCGCCACGGCACGGTGGATGTGGGTCTGGGGAGCTGGCTTTACCGGGGAAAAGCCGCGGCGGCCTGAACATGACGCCCGCGCATTTCCCTTCCCAGGCGCAGCCGGGAGGGGGTCAAGCGGGCGGTGACAATCCCGCTTGCGCGAGGCGACCGCGGAGGTTTTGATTACCATGGATTGTCGGCCATGGGTCGGAAATGGGGTCATCGCGGGGGGGGTGGCAAGGCGGCATCCGTCGGATCAGAACGGGCCCCCATTGCCCACAAGGGCGCATAAGTAATTTCGAACACCCGCTGTAGGTCCAGCTTAGCGCCGCAGGCGTTCCCGCAGCGTTCCCCCGGTCGCAGCCGCCTTTGCCGGACGGGACCGCCGC
This sequence comes from Bacillota bacterium, assembly GCA_021810565.1. Lineage (GTDB taxonomy): Bacteria > Bacillota > Sulfobacillia > JAJZIM01 > JAJZIM01 > JAJZIM01. The sequence goes on along the minus strand of JAJZIM010000100.1, from coordinate 697 downwards.
CGGCGATCCCGCAGCGCGTGCTCCAGCACCATCCCCCCCCGTGGGAGCCTGCCGGGAAGATAAAGAAAACGCCGGCTACGGCAACCACCCCCCAACGGCGCTGGACCACGGATCCGCCCTCGCGGCCGCGGGGGCGGACCTCGAGGGTGTCCTCCCCGCCAGCCCGGAGAAAAGTCTGGAGCACGCGTCCCTTCAACGCGGGACGGGGGAGCGGCTTCCGAGAAGGAGTCCCTCCCCCGTTCCCCACCTTGCCCCGCCGCCGCAGTTGGGCGGCCAGGAGCAACAGCACCGGCACGGCATCCTGGAGGTAGGGCAGAAACCGCCGGTGGCCGCACGCCATCCGGAGCATCGCCGCCGCTTCCCTCGTCACGGGTCGCGGGATGCGCTGACCGGGCCGCCGGCCACCATTGGTCGCTAGTATGCTCTCCCGCCCCAGACTGGCGGCGCTCCCCCCGCCAGCACGGCGGCCAGGAGCAAAAGCACCGGTACGGCCACCTGGAGGTAGGGCAAGAGCCGTCGGTATCCGCAAGCCATCCAAAGCATCGTCGACACCTCCCCTCGTCACGGGTCGCAGATTGCGCTAACCGCCTCCCCAGCCGCCAAGTATCGGCGCTCCCCCCGCCAGCACGGCGGCCAGGAGCAAAAGCACCGGCACGGCCACCTGGAGGTAGGGCAGGAACCGCCGGTATCCGCAAGC